>NZ_JACFTC010000018.1:0-3692 GCF_014281985.1 Flavobacterium sp. GP15 | reverse complement strand
TTCGCGGCTTGCAGAAGTGGCGAACTTCGGAACCGAGTTTTTTCTGCTAAGAAAAAATTTCTTGCGAAAGATAAACGTGAATTTAGCACATATTTCGCCATTTTTGCAAACCGCTGTTGTACATAGTTATTTTTTTGTCAGATAGTCTAAATTCCAACTTTTAGCAATACTATCAATTTCTATTTCATTCAATTCCTTTTCCATTCTTGGTTTTGATTCATAATAAAAGAATCTGCCTTTTCTTTTTAAAATTGAATCGCCAATTATGGTACTAAAAATATTTAATTGCATAATTTTTCCATCCCCATTTTTTTTTCGGAATCCGTCATTCTCATCATTCAAAATAAAACCGTCTTTTTCCGATGGTGTTACATTTTTATAAATATGTAGAATTTCATTTTTATTTGGCGTTTTTTTCCAAGAACTCCATCCATTTCCAAAAAATCCATCATCATGTCTATTTCGTGCTTTCATATATTCATCTATAATCGGGACATGTAAAGCTTTTCTCAATTCATTAGCTTTTACTCCATAATTCAGATTTTTAATCTCATTTCTATTATCATAATAGTCGTAAGTAAAATAAATTCCAAAAATCAGAAGGGCAATTTTAAAGAAATATTTTCTCTTTTGTTGCATTAAGTTATCAAATTCTTCCTTTTTTTTCATAATTATGTACAACGTCTTGGCGCTTGGCGTGGTTGGGGACTTTTGAAACCGAGTATTTTCGGCTGAACGTAAAGGTAATAAAAAAACGCTAATTCCACTAAATCCCCAATCACGCCAAACGGCTGTTAGCAGTAGTTGTTTATTCCATCAACACATTTTCTATTTTGAAATATCTTTCTGCAACTCTTTTAGGATTTAAAATTTCTTCATCACATTCTGTTGGTTTTTGCTTTCTAACCTTTATTGCATTAAAATAATCATTTTCTAATTGCTTTAAATTTTTAGCAGGACTTGATGCGCCAATGCTTATTTTGTCAATATCAATTTTTACATTTTCAAAAACACGTATGTTTTTAGAGACAGAATTTTCGTTTAGATAACTTAGGTCATAGCAACTTACGCAATCTCCGCTAAAACCACTTGGTATATTTCTAGCAAAGAAATTTAATTCATTAATTTTTTTTTGATTAGGTATTATGCTTCTATAATCACTAAGACATATTCCATACCATATTCCGGCTTTATCTTGGTTAATATCCATTATTATTCCAATATAATATTGCTTATCAATAAAAATTGATACAGCGTCTCCAAATTTATATTTAATATTTTCAGGTGTTATTCCATCCCAATTTGGTTTCATAATATCTGGATGAAAATCTTCCGATTTTTTAGTTTCACAGCTAAATATTAATAATGACAAAGTTAATAATAATAAAATATTTCTCATTAAAATTTGATTTTTTGGTACAATTACTGCTAACGTTTCGCGGCTTTGCGAGGTTGCGAACTTCGTAACCGAGTTCTTTCGGCTAAGATAGAATATCTTGCGAAAGATAAACTTGAATTTAGCACATAATTCGCAATCTCGCAAAACCGCTGTTAGCGGTAGGTTATTTTACTAGAGATGTCGTCTGAAATAGTTTGCAAAGGTTTCTTGTGGTTTGTCAATAAGTATTTTTTCTACAAAACTTAAGCCCTCAGGTGTTAATTCATTTATTTTTTTGAAAGGTCCCCATTCTTCAGATTTTAAAAACTTACCAAGTACAAGAAAGGAGTTTTCAAATTCGACTCTATTCACAAAAAATGATGAATCTAATTTCAAGTTTCGTGCTGTGTCTGAATGATGTGTAAGCATTGCTCCAATAAAGCTTTCGTTAGAATAACCAGATAGATATACAATTGGATGATATCCTTTTCTAATCTCTCGATGAGTGGCTAATAAAACATCTCCATTTTTAAAAATATTTGAATTCATTTATTCTAATTTTGTTTTGTCAGTTATGCCATACTGACTAATTATTATTTGTTTTGCTTCTTTTTCTGCTTCATAATTACTTTTAAATTCTTTTTTGAAGAAATAGAACATTGCCATTTTATATTCTGGAAATTCAAAATAGATGAATTCATCCATTGTATGAAAGAAAAAAGCATCTTTATTCTTACTTTTCCAAAATACCAAAGAATAATATCTTGAATCTTTAGAACTTTTTTTAATTCTAGATTGAGAATTTCTTAATTGAGATAGAGCTTTGAATGGAGATAAGTCAATATTGAATCTCATAATTGACATTGGAACTTTTTTAAATATTGGAATAAATTCGTTAGAATTTCCTTTTAGATATTTCCTTCTAAAATTAAGAACATGAAATTTATAATCGATTATTTCTAGCCATCTTATAACATTTAAAGATTGTTCATATTCATAGTATTCATTATCTAAATCAGTACTTCGGAAAAGTTCTAAAGTATATTTTTCAATCTTCGATAAAGTTTCATTGTTGCAAGATGGACAAGCTGGAATAACCGTTTTCATAAAAGGTTGTTTCGTTCCATTTATTAAAGTTTCAAAATTTCGTAAAGGGTCATTTTGGAAACACCATTTTGGAAGAACATGTTCTTTTGTTAATTTATTACTTTCACCACAAAATGAACAAATATCATTCTCGCCCGCGAAATTACCAGGTTCAAAATGATTTCTTTTTATATGGTCAATGATTGTTTTTCCACTTATTCTGAAATTTTTTCTTAATAATTTGAAACAATCATCTGTCATTTTTTCTCATTTTTGGGTAACTTACCGCTAACGTCTTGGCGCTTGGCGTGGTTGGGGACTTTTGAAACCGAGTATTTTCGGCTTAACGTAAATGTAATAAAAAAAACGCTAATTCCACTAAATCCCCAATCACGCCAAACGGCTGTTACCTGATGGTTATTTTTTTTTCGGAAGTATCATTTTAATAGTGAAATTTTCAAGTTTCTGTTGGCCAATTCCAACTTTCACATTCCAACTTTCAAGTTTCTGCTTTGAATTTTCTGCACAAACTAATTCTATATTTGAATATTACTGTTGTTTTAATTATGCCAATCAAAACCGCAAAATCTGCATTGTTTAGCTTTTGGCGTTCTTGCTAATTTTTTACATTTTGGACATTCATTTAAAAAAACTTTTTCAGGATAATTTTTAATGATTTTTTCAGCCGTATTAAGTTCAAAATTATCATATCCAACTTTCAATAAATCTAAAACTTCTTTGTCATCAGTAATCCAACCTTTTCGTTTATAAATTTCCCAAGCTTTAGGGTTATCATTATCTTCAAGTTTTAAAATTGAAGAGTGATGTCTCCACGCAAGCTTTTCTTTTTCGGGTAAAAGACTAAAAAAATATGTGACAATATATTCTGCAGTTTCTTTATCCATTTATTTGATTTTAAGTAGGTTGTCTTTCGTTTTTCGGTAACTATCAGGTAACGTTTCGCGGCTACAAGAAGTGGCGAACTTCGGAACTGCGTATTTTCTGCTAAGATAAAATTTATTGCGAAAGATAAACGTGAATTTTGCACATTTCTCGCCATTTCTTGTAACCGCTGTTGTGCGTTCGGTTTTTTATTCGTTCCAATATTCTTCCATAATCGGAATTCTATTTATTACATTTTTAGATATGAGTTCAAATTTGTCTTCAACACTCAAATTTTTATTTTGGTCATACCTAAACCAACTCTCTGTGCCATTTTCTTCTGACT
>NZ_JACFTC010000017.1:0-4300 GCF_014281985.1 Flavobacterium sp. GP15 | reverse complement strand
TCTTTATTCATCTATTTTGGATATGTTTAAATTTTTTGATGTTTTTAGCCAGCTAGAAATCATATAAAATAAAAAATAAGCAGTTATTAACTGCAGAAATCTTATTATCTGTGATAGTTTTGATAGTGGTTTTAAGAAGCCAAAAATAAAACCAGTTACTGAATCTAACCATATATCATTATATGGAACAAATTGTTTTGGATTTTGGATTTTGGTTTTTAATAAATTCATTTCTCTAGTAAATTTATTAATTCCTTCGGTTAAATTTCCTGATTCTAATTTTAAAGTTGTAATTCTGATATTATTTTTGAAAATGTCAACATCTTTTTCTCTACTTCTGTCATTTGGTCTTTCATCGTCTTTTGAAATAGATTTAACAATAAATGTGTATTCTTTTATTTTTTGTTTTTTTTCTTCAAGTAAATTGATTTTTACATTTTTAAATTTTGACTGTAAGTCTACAATATAAACTGAATCTTTGTAATTTTTAAGTTCTTCTTTATAGTTTTTTATATTTCTATCTAAATATTCTTTATTAAAACTATAATTTTCTTTGTCGTAAGAATAGTTTAGATAATGAAAGTAAGGAAGTAAACCAATAAGCAAAAATGTTAGAAAGTAAAAATTTGACATATTACTATATCTTTCTCTTGTCAAATTAAATAGGGAGAATAATATTACTGCAATGAATATTAAAAATATAGTCTCTCCATATTTTATTGGCATTTCTGCACCTAAAACATATTTCAATACAGAAATTAATAAGCTTGATATTATTAAAAAACTTAATTCTTTGTTTTTCATTAGTTCTGTTAGGTTACTAAATTCAACGTTTCTGCGCGAAGATTACTGCTAACGTCTTGGCGCTTGGCGAGGTTGGGGACTTAATAGCAGAGTATTTTCTGCCGAAACGAAGATATGATAAAAAACGTTAATTCCACTAAAACCCCAATCTTGCCAAACGGCTGTTAGCAGAAGTGGTTTATTGTTCGTTAATATGATATTTAATTTCAAAAATCAGTATTTTATTTTCATTATTAATTTCCATTTCAATTACTATCGTGTCTTTTATAATAATTTCATCTATTTTATGATTTATAGAAATAAAATTTAAATATTCTTCTTTTGTAATACATTTTGCAAGTTCTATTGAAAAACCATTTTTCAAAAGTGTTATAATTTTTTTATCTGAACTTCCATACTTTATTTGTTCGTAAAAATCATTTTCGATAAGCCCTAATTCACCTAGTATTTCAGTATATTTTAATAAATTAAATTCCACATAATCCTGTTCTTCTTTTATTCTTATAATTGCAATGTTTACTCTTTCAGCTGTTTCTTTTCCTTTTAAATTAATATATAATGGTTGGTGATCAGTAAAGTTTCTTTTGTCTTTTCCCCATTTTGTTCCAACATATATTATCAATTCGTCGCCACTTAATCTTCTCCAATAGTTTATAAAACTACCAATCATTTCATTGTATGAAGCACTTGAACTTCTCCATTGTAATATCATAGCGTAAAATCTTCTTGCTGAAGGATTCTGAAGACGAATTATATTAGCATCTACAATTAAAACATCTTTAAAAAAAATAGAATATATAGCTTCTATTAGTTGATTGCTGTCTGATATTATTGTGAATAATGTTGATTTATAAACAGCAAGATTTTTTAATAATGTTCTTTCCGATTGCTTTATATCAAAATCATAAACGTTATTTTTGAAACATAATTGAGCAATTTCAGATTGCACGTAAACTATGCCTTCTAAATTGGTTGAGTTTGGCTCAATGTTTTCTAAAAATTCTAATGAGTTTTTTAAACTGATTTTCTGAGTTTCACTCAGATTTTCTTCATCTTTTAAAAGCAAATTATTAACATTGTCAATTGAAATAGATTCTGTTTTTGCTCTATCGCTTATAAATTTTTTAATATTAGCTTTTTTATTTGAATATTTACTTTTAACTATATAAACGTTAGGCTCTAATAATTTTAAATCACCACTTTCTGGATTAAAAATCTCACTAAATCTATTAATTCTTCCGATTAGATTTTTAAATTGAGATGTAGACAAATTTGTATTCTTTCCTTTGATTGTTGAAAATAAAAATATTTTTTCAGCTGGAATATTCACACCTTCAAGTAGAGTAGAACTTGTTATGACAAATTCCAAATCTTTTCTTTTTGAGAAAATATCTTCAACAAATAATCTAATTATTTCAGGCATTCCACCGTGATGGTAAACTATTCCTTTTTTGATACATTTGATTAGATTATAATCTGGATGAATATATTCTGAAATTGTTTTTTCAATTTCTTCAATTTGTAATTCTATATCATTTGTTCGATTAGCTAACTCAAGTGAGAATTCTTCAATATGTATAGGACGATTTAGATAAATTATATTTTTATTTGATTTTTCTAATTTCAGAAGATCAAATACATTTTTGTATTCAATATTTGTATTAATAAAACTATTGGAAAATTGGTCGAAAATTTCTAATTTACCACTACTTTCATATAAATCACAAACAAAATACTTTTCTGTTTTTATAAATTCATCAGTATTTTGAGAAGCAACATCATAATTACATTGTTTAATTTTTAAGTTATTTGGATTAGCAATGAAAGGGGAAAAGAAATTTAAAACTACATTTTCATTTCTCTTTTTTAAAATGATTATTACTTGTGCCAATAAAATGGATCTACTATCATCTTCTTTTTCTCCAAATAAGTTATGTGCTTCATCAATTAAAACAATATCTAGCTTTAAATCAATATTTTTCTGAAGTAACCTTAAAAGTCTTTCTTGGGTTAAGACAGCTATAAAATTCTGCTCAGTTCCTTTGTACATTTCTGGATGAGTGATTATTCTATGAACATTTGAATTATTAGAATTATTTAAAAGTCTCTTTTTTGTTTGTGCTAGAAGTGCTTTACTTGGAACGATAATGCAAACTTTTTTATCTTTATTTGATAAAACTTTTTCGACTATAATTTCAGATTTCCCATAAGAAGTAGGTGCGATTAAAACAAAATTAGAATTGTTATTTGATGAGAATTCTATAAGTTTCTTTTGTCCATTTGAAATGTAATAGTTTTTTTCTTTAAAATTTTCTTGAAATGAAGAAAAGAATAAATTGAAAAAATGGTCATCAATATTATTGTTCGAGTATTTTGACTCTACTAATTTTGAAATAGGAATATAACCTTTATTAATTGCAAAATCGTATAAGGGTTTATAGTCGTTATATTTGTTTGAATATGTTACAATTATTTTATATGCTAACTTTTGTAAATCAGAATCTCCAAAGTTAGAAAATATGATTGCATTTTTCAAAAGATGATGAATCTCAGTTTCGTTCAAATCTAAATTAAGTTGCAATTTTTTATATGAACTATCAAAAAAAGTTGACTTTATTTCTTTTCTAAATTCTTTAAGAGTAATTTGTTTGATTTCCATAATTATGATGTTTTAATTTCATCTCTTAAAAAATTTGCAACTGTTTCAAAAGTATTTTTTTGAATACATATTATAATTAAGTCTTCAAATATATTTTCATTAGCTGTACTATTTAAAAAATCTGAAATACTATTTTCATCAATAATATCAATTAAATCGTGATAAAGTGTTGATATTAATATTGCATTTTTTTTTTGATTTGGTTTTAAATTTGGAGAATCATTAGATAATAATTTTTTTAAATTAAGTCTCCCATCGTTTTCATTTATGACCAATGAAACATCAATTAAGGCACTTTCCCATAATGAATTTCTTCTTTCTGCTATCATTGAACTAATACCTGATTTTGCTCTATTTAGCAATATACTATTATATTTTGTTGAATTATCTTTACTTGTTTCACTTCTTCCTGATTTTACTTCAGAATACCAAAGTTTATTGTCTTCAATATCACAATAGATAATATCAAATCCTTTTTTTATACTTTTTTCCTCTTTATTTTTAAGAATAGAAAGTGAAGTCAATTTATTATCTTGATGATTCAAAAGTATATGAGCTAGTAATTCTCCAATCATTCCTTTTTTAATATCTTCAGATTTTGGATCATACCTCTCTAAGAATGATGTTAGAGTTTTTTTATATGAATAAAATTCTGGTAAGCTATCAGCTTCTGAAAAACCACTCCAAACACCTTGAAGTTGTTTTCTGATAATTTCTTTAAAATCGTCTGAAAAATTATCAATGTAAAAAATTGAATATTTAGATTTTTCAAGTATTCTTACATCGGTTATTGTCATATTATTGATGTTTTTCTCCGTTTTTTGGCACCATTTCTGC
>NZ_JACFTC010000016.1:0-4765 GCF_014281985.1 Flavobacterium sp. GP15 | reverse complement strand
GTGCGTAATATTACCGAAAATCGCCGAAAATAAGACAAATAATGAAAGCTAAACTAATACTTTTAACAATGGGAATATTTTCATTCTTTGGTTGCTCTAATAAAACCGAATTAACAAAAACAGAAGAATCAATTATTACAAAACTTAATTTCGACAAAAGTTTAGTATTAGAACTTAAAGCCGAAACAACAAAAAATATTTTTCAATTACCAGCAATTGATTCCGATACTGGTGAAGAATTGGACAAAGAAACTTTTGAAGGTATTTATTCTGAATCGAATGAAAAAGATGCAGAGAAATTGGTTAGAAAATTAAAACAAAAATTTAAGGAAAAAGGATATTTAATTTTCTATTTAGAAGGTTTAAATGGTAAAAAAAACATAGGAATAATAAAAGGTATTGATGAATTAGATATCTTAAGATATCGAAAAACTGACGGAATTAATTATGATTTAGAGAGTGAAGATGTGCTCAAAAAAATATCAGAATGGAATACCAAATTTGGTGTAAAAATAATTGGATGCAATCAAGATTATATTCAAATAGAATTTGATAAATTACCACAAAATATGGAAGAATTTGCAAAAGAAGTTTATGCTTTTTGTCCAGATTCTGTCGACCAAGGAGTTGGAGACATAAAATCTTTAGAAGAGTATATAAAACAAGATAAAGGAATATGGCTTTGGTGGGATTAAATAAAAAATACTACGCACAACAGCCGTTTGGCGAGATTGGGGTTTTAGGCTTAATTTAAAGATGGTTTTGTACTTGGAAAATTTGTGTTTAATGGAAAAATCTCGC
Source organism: Flavobacterium sp. GP15 (assembly GCF_014281985.1). Classification (NCBI taxonomy): domain Bacteria; kingdom Pseudomonadati; phylum Bacteroidota; class Flavobacteriia; order Flavobacteriales; family Flavobacteriaceae; genus Flavobacterium; species Flavobacterium sp. GP15. The sequence goes on along the minus strand of NZ_JACFTC010000016.1, from coordinate 3,964 downwards.
ATCTTTACTCCCCAACCTCGCCAAGCGCCAAGACGTTGGCAGTAATGTTGAAAGAACGAAACGTAATAAAATGAAATTCAGCATTTTAACATAAATTTAATCTATTTTGATTTCAGAAAAAAAATCAAAACTAAAGCAAAAAATGAAAAAAATAATTAAAATATTTACGATAATAATCTTAACTATCTTTTTATTTTGTGTGTGTGCATATTTGTATTTGACAGATTTCGGAAAAAATGGAATATTCTCAACCGAACCCAGAAAACCCAAAATAGAAATTCCAGTAACTTATAATATTGGTTGGTGGTCATATCAAGATGATTTGACAATTGATAGCCTAAAAATTGAAATAATAGAAAGTAAACTAAACTTATTTAATTCTAAATCTTTAGTTTCCTATTCTATTTATGGGAAAATGAAATTTGATGATGGTCATTGGGAACCTAAAATTGAAAGTGTTCACTTATCAGAAAGAATTGAAAAGGATAGTTTAAAAAACAGAATTATTGAAATTACACCAATAATTTCTGTGAGTGAGAAAGACAATGAAAAAGGTGGATTTAAAAAATTCAACTTTAAAAATGAACATACAATCATTTCAAACGGTTGGGGAAATAATATTATAAAATTTATCTGTGGAAATAAAGAACAAATTATAAGATTACAACAGACTAAATAAAAACACTACTGCCAACAGCCGTTTGGCGAGATTGGGGTTTTAGGCTTAATTTAAAAATGGTTTTGTACTTGGAAAATTTGTGTATAATGGAAAAATCTCGCATCTTTACTCCCCAACCTCGCCAAGCGCCAAGACGTTGTAAAACATTTAAAAAAACATTTCGAATGAAAAAGACATTTTCAATTTTCATATTCATTTTACCATTTCTTAGTTATTCTCAAGATAAGGAAACGATAGACTGGATAACCAATAATTCGATAGAAATTGAAGATGCGAATCCTGATTCTGAACTAAAAATATTTGAAAATAACACACCTAATAAATTTGACAATGCTAAAATTTATGGGTTTGGGGAGGCTTCTCACAACACAAAGGAATTTTTCGACTTAAAAGCCAAATTCTTCAAACACTTAGTTAAAACTCAAGGTTTGAAAATTTTCATAATGGAAGAATCTTATCAAGCTGAATCAGGAATAAATGAATGGATAAGTGGTGGCAAAGGAGATGTTCAAACTATAGCTAAAAATTTTAATATCGGTTTTTGGTACACTAAAGAAATTGTAAGCCTATTACAATGGATGAGAAACTACAATCAAAATAAATCAGAAGCCGATCAAATTCAATTTTATGGAATGGATATACAAATAGGCAAAAATATTAGCCAAAAAATTCGTGATTTTGTTAGTTTTAACAAAATTGATATTGATGAAAAGCTTTTAATAACTGCCGATAGTTGCTCAAATAAAATAATAGATTATTATATATCAGACAGTTGGTGGCAAAAGCAACTTCCGGATTTAAAGGAGCTAAAAAAACAAATTTTAAATTCTAAAACTAATAGTAGAGAATATAAACAAATAATAAGAAGTTTAGATTATTTATTAAGTTATACGGAATATGCATCAATCGTTGCGGATAAATATCCCAAGAGCACAGAATTTAGAGATTTAAAAATGTTTGAAAATGTCAAATGGATTGCAAAAAATGAATCCAATAATGGAAAAGCTTTTATTTGGGCTCATAACGAACATATCAATAAAAGAGAAATGTACTATACAGGTAGCGATATAATAAATTTAGGTCGTCACCTAAAAGATAATTACAAAGATGATTATTATAGCGTTGGTTTTGACTTCGGAACTGGAAAAATTAACGGTTATGTCTCAAATGAAAAAAAGGGTGGTTATTGGAAGACGTACGATATTGAAAAACCATTCAAAAGAACATATGCAAGGACATTGATGTCTGTTGATAAAGATATATATTTTATTGATTTACAATCAGCAATTGAAAGCGACTCATCTGAATTTTTTAGTAAAAAGAACAGACATTTATTAATTGGTGGTGGAGGTTATCAACCTAAACCGCTATATAAGATTATAATAAGTAAAATTTATACTGAAACTTACGATGGGTTGATTTTTGTAAAAGAAATATCAATACCAGATTATACTCTGGATAAATAAAAAACGTTTTACAACAGCGGTTTGCATAAATGGCGAAATATGTGGTTAATTCACATTTATCTTTCGCAAGAAATTTTATCTTAGCCGAAAGATTACGGTTACGAAGTTCGCCACTTCTGCAAGCCGCGAGACGTTGGTGGCAATTATAAAAAAACGGAACCTAAAAATGAGTTTTCACAAATCAATAATAATAATTTTACTTTTTAAAAGCCTCACATCTTTAGGACAATACAGCGCTTTTTTAATAAATAATAAATATAAAAAGATTGACAGTTTAGATTTATATAGAATAAATAGAAACTCAGAAATTATTTTATTGAGTACTGATAAGTCAATAAATAAAATAAAAATAGTCAGTGATTGGGAAAAAACACTTGATAGAGGTCTAATAAATAAATATATCTTCGATAATTCATCAAAAAATGGGAATGAAAAATATATTTTTCAGTTTGATGTAGACTCATATAGTACAATAAAAATTCTTTATTGTACTGATAAAACTAAAACTAATATTATTGTTGCAAGATTAAATAATGAAAATTTACAACTAAGTAGAAAAATAGATACTCTTTTTTCAAACTATGATATTAAAAATATTGAAAATTCTAAAATAAAAGAAGTGGATAAAATAGAAACTATAATTTCAAATTTCGCATTTAAACCATTTTTATGGTCAGAAAAAGTGCGGATTGAATTTAAAGATGAGCTAATGAATAATAACAATATTGATGACCAGAAAATGAAAGACATTCTGAATAGTTATCAAATTGCAAGTGGTAATAATACAGGAATTGGACAAATATTAGCCATGAAAGACTTTATATTGGGCGGAAATAAAATTGAAATTATAAAATGGTTGTGGGATAAAAATATAACAATTACAAATATTGAACAATTAAGAGGATTCATTCAATGCTACGATCCAGTAATTGACATCATTAACAATACCGAATTTAAAGAATAACTGCCACCAACAGCCGTTTGGCGAGATTGGGGTTTTAGGCTTAATTTGAAAATGGTTTTGTACTTGGAAAATTTGTGTTTAATGGAAAAATCTCGCATCTTTACTCCCCAACCTCGCCAAGCGCCAAGACGTTAGTGGCAAGCTTAAAGCAATACGATAACAATTAACTGAATATAAGGTATTTAACTTTTTATAATCAATTAAAAATGGGTTTTTAAATTATGGGTTTTTGAAATTAATTACAAATTAAAAAGTAGATTTTTAATTGTAGAAAGTTAAGAATTGAATTTTGAAATGCAGAAACTTGAAAGTTGGATTTTGCAAAAAGAAACTTGAAAGTCGGAATCTAAAAACAGAACTGAAAAATAAAAACTTATGCTAAAATCAATCTGTCAGTATTTTAGAAAAAAAGATGAAATTATTGGAATTTGGACGAGAGAAGACGATGGTTCCGGATTAATTAATATTTATGGATGGAGTTTGCATTTTTTTGAAAACGGTACAGGAAAAAGTTATTCTTGGGAAAATGACTCAGAAACTAATTATGATTTTGAATGGAAAAGAGAAAATAAAACAGAAATTAAATTACGTACAGAAGTTAATGATTGGGAATTTATAACTTATAAAATGGAAAAATATATTGGAGCTTATAAATCGAAACAAACTAAATTAACAGAAATAAATAAAGATAAATTTTGGGATTTTCCTGAAGCACTTTATAAATGTAGATAAAAGCCAGCCACTAACAGCCGTTTGGCGAGATTGGGGTTTTAGTGGAATTAGCGTTTTTTATCATATCTTCGTTTTGGCAGAAAATACTCTGCTATAAAGTCCCCAACCTCGCCAAGCGCCAAG
>NZ_JACFTC010000015.1:0-5490 GCF_014281985.1 Flavobacterium sp. GP15 | reverse complement strand
TTTTATTAGTGTTTGCGCCTAACGTCTTGGCGCTTGGCGAGGTTGGGGACTTTAAAGCAGAGTATTTTCTGCCGAAACGAAGATATGATAAAAAACGCTAATTCCAATAAAACCCCAATCTCGCCAAACGGCTGTTAGCGGTAGTCCTTTCTATTTATTCTGATTATTTACTCTTCAAAATCATCTGAATGTGAATTTGCTTTTATAAGCTTTTCTCCATTTTTAAATGATAATTGTAATCCGTGTTCAATTTCCCATTCGCATTCACAAGAAACACATAAATATATTGTTCCATTTTCACTCCAATGCAAAACTATTTCTCCAACTGTCACGAAATTCCATATTTCACTTTTAGTTTTCAAGTTTAGGTTTTTCGTATAACCTGCTTTTAGAATTTCTTCATAATATTCATATACTTTTTCTGAATCTTTATTTTTATCAATTTCCGTTAACTTCAAAAAATTTTCAAAGGCTATTTCTGCATTTTGAATATATTCAGAATCTTTTTCTACTAATGTAATTTTTATTTTTTCTTTACTAAAATATGGAATTTCTAAAGGAGAAGTTTCCAACCAATCAGAATCATATTCAGTTTCTTTTAAATCTCCGAAAAGTTTTGATTTCATCGTAATTTCGTTTTTTGTAGGATTACCGCTAACGTCTTGGCGCTTGGCGAGGTTGGGGACTTTAAAGCAGAATATTTTCTGCCGAAACGAAGATATGATAAAAAACGGTAATTCCACTAAAACCCCAATCTCGCCAAACGGCTGTTAGTAGCAGTAAATTATTTCTTTACAATATTTATTTTTTCACAATAAAAATCATATTTTCCATCTTGATAATCAAAGATATGATAATTACAATTTTCCATTTGTCTATTAGTTATATTTTCAATTTCAAATCCCGTAAGTTGAACTAAATTAAGATCGAGTATTTGGTTATTATTGATATTAATAAACTCAACTGAAAATTGCCAATTATGATTAAATAAATCTTCTGATAAAAATAATTTCAGAATCTGAAAATATCTTTCATCTTCGCTAATTTGATTAATCACTTCGATTTTTTTTATAAATAAAGGTATCAAAGTGCCATTGCTTTTTGTTCCTTTCAGAAAGTCAAATTCAATATCTCTCATTGACGATTAATTTAAGTTAGATTTTAAGTTGTTGATTAATAGGTTTTTGTTTGTCATTTGCGGTTTTATTGCTACTAACGTTTCGCGGCTTGCAGAAGTGGCGAACTTCGTAACCGATTATTTTCGGCTAAGATAAAATTTCTTGCGAAAGATAAACGTGATTTTACCACATATTTCGCCATTTTTGTAAACCGCTGTTACCAGCAGTACTTATTTTATTTATAATGGATTACGTTTACAACTTTTGAATTTCTTGCGTCAATAATAATTGAAAAAGCTCCGCCAAAAGAAAATCTATTTATCGTTCCATTAATTACCCAATAATTATTTATTAAATATGCTTCGTATGGTTTTTCATCTTCAATTTTTGATTTGCCATAAATTTCAAATAATATTGGTTCAGCTACTTTTATTGCTGTATTTTCTTCTTTAATTAAAAGTTCATTTTTGTCAAGAATAGCTAATTTAGTTGTGTCATTTAATGCATTTTCAAGTTCTTTTTTGGCATTTTCTATTCCTAATTTATTATGCAAAACTTGATTACAACTGATTTGCATAATCACAAAAAACATTAGGATAATTTTTTTCATTTAATTTTTCGGTTTTCTGCGGTTTTTTGGGCGTATTGCTGGTAACGTCTTGGCGCTTGGCGAGGTTGGGGATTTTATAGCAGAGTATTTTCTGCCGAAACGAAGATATGAATAAAAACGTTAATTCCACTAAAACCCCAATCTCGCCAAACGGCTGTTAGGCACAGGCTTTTTATGTCCAACAAGTTTTTATTTCTTTTATATGCTCTTCCAATCTCTTTGAAAAACTTTCTTCATTAAATTTCTCTTTATGTTCAAATTTAGCGATAATCTTTGCGCTTTGACTCCAAATTTGGATTAGTTCGGATATTTTTGGCTTAAGTGCAATAGCATTATCGGGTGTAAAATGTACTGTCTTATTTCTTAAACTGAACAAATTAGTGATTTCATTCAGATGAACCTTATTGTTATTTAAATCAGCTTTGAATATGTATATTAAACGCTCCATTATTTTTGAGATTGAAATTCTTGCATAACTAAATTCATCTATTGTACCTGTTTGATTTAAAAAGAGCAAATGCCTATTTACAAGTGTTTCTATAAAGAATCCGAAATTATTTAAGTGACCTAATATTTCGATTGAGTCTATTCGATGATTCAGCCCGAATTTATGTTTTTCAGTTTCCGCTCTGAATTGTGATTTTTGCCACGAATTTGATATTAAATTTGTTGTCTCAGACGTTAGAATATCTGGTATTTTCGATTGTAAAATTCCAACAGCATTATCAGGTAAATAAGTTTTGTCAAATATTTTTCGGTCTTCCGTTGATGGTTCAATAGAATTTAATTCTTCTAAAAATAAAATTGATGCAAATTCAGATTTTAAAGCTGAATGTAAATAACGAAATGACTCTTCGAGAAAAAATGTTCCTCCAAGTTCTAATTTCGAATAAGTATCTATTTCGTGTTTTGTGCTCATTTTTTTTAAGCTTGTGCCTAACGTCTTGGCGCTTGCCGAGGTTGGGGACTTTCGAAGCCGAGTATTTTCGGCTGAACGTAAATGTAGTAAAAAAACGCTAATTCCACTAAATCCCCAATCTCGGCAAACGACTGTTAGTGGCTGGCTTTTTCGTCCTGCTTTTTTTTGTTTTTATGAAATGTACTAATTCTTCCGCCTTGCTCAATATGAAAAGTGTAATAATCTCCTTCAAAATAGATGCTTTGTTCACCATATCTACTATATCTGTTTTTAGTATCTTTTTCGAAATGATTTTGAATTTCTTTATTAATTTGCTGGATAACATTTTCCATAACTGTGAAAACATTTTCTTCTTTCCACTGAAAATTATCCTTATGTTCAAATTGTTTATTTACTTGCATTTCTTCGACGTGTCTAAAATAAATATGCAAATAACTATGAACATCAATATAAATAGGAGTTTTTCCAACCACATTTAGTCTTCTGTCGTGAAAATGTAAAACCTTTATATAAATGTCAACTAATTGTTCAATGTTTTCTTTTGAAAGTTTTTTTAAACTGCTACCTGCATCTTGTAAGTATTTATCAAGTATTTGATTCGTCTCACTTTTTTTTATTTGCAATATTTTAGTCATTCTTTTCCTCTCGTCTTCTGTAATTTCTTCGCGTAAATATTTTATTGTCAAATATTCCCACTCTATATCTTGATTCATTACAGTTGGTTCAAAATATATTTCTTGATTTTCAAGGTCAGTTAATTTTTCTTTTTCAAAATAATATTTTCCTGCCAAGTATGAATTTCTTTCTCGAGGTGATAATCCTATTTCTTCTTTGATTAGTTTTTTTCTAAATCCATAATGCCAATTTAAGTCTTCGCCTTTAGGAGCAGTTGAAATAGGGATTTCTATAGTATCTATAGTTCTTACTGTTCTTGAATGAAAGGTGTTTTCTGGTGGATGTGTAAAATATAAAATTTCAGAAATATCTTGAGAATCAACGCCAATTTGAATAAGTCTTTCTTTTTTTTTCTCTCCTAATTCTCTTCCCAAATATCTTGCCTTTATAAAACCGGTGTTTTTAAAAGGTAATTCTTTAATTTTTTCATCAAGTAACTCTCTTTCTTTTTGCGAATAAATGAAGACTACAGTTATAAAATCGCCATATAGCTTTTGAGATTCACTTTGATACTTAAATGTTAGGTTTGCTGTTTTGTCATCTTTGCCAACTAATACATATATTTCTTCTGTTGTGTAGTCCATTTAGATGTTTTTAGTTCTGTTTTTCTGTCATTTCCTAGCCTACGTTGACCTTTTTTTTGTTAAAAATTCGGCTTAAAACTATAAAATTGGGTTGCCAATTTTGGGTTAGGTTTTTTAAGTTTTCTCTTCAAAAAAAATGAAGATTAAAAGAAGTGGCATTTTAAAAATGCCATCTTCATTTTCTTTGCCTATGATTTTGGCACTATTCGAGTTGCTCCTCAGCATTGCTCGTTTCCATCCGCACATAGTCTTACAATAGTAGTAAATTGGTTTTTAAACAGCAACTTTTTTTGGTTTTTTATAGGATTTATTTATCTGTTTATCGTATTGTAAATGAACGGATTGTGGTGTTTTTAAATCAAGACTCCAATGCGTTCTTTCGTTATTGTAAATTTCTATGGCTTCTTTTGTCATTGCTTTTGCTATTTGAACTGATTTTAAGGTTCTTTTTAATCCAAATTCATATTTTAAAATTCCGTTTATTCGCTCTGCAATTGCATTTTCATAAGGATCATATTTTTGAGTTGTACTTAATATAAAGCCTTTTCCTTCAGCAAATTCGCTATGATCTGGACAGCAATATTGTATACCTCTATCGCTATGATGAATGATATTTTTGTGATTAAAAATACAATTTTGATAAGCCATTTTAAGGGCGTTTTTCACCATTTCTACACGCATATTATCCTCTAATGCCCAACCCATTATTTTTCTAGAATATGCATCTGTAACCAAAGCTAAATAGGCGTGTCCTGAATCGGTTTTTATATAGGTTATATCTGCAACAAAAAACTTGTTCAGCGTGTGTTACTGCTAGATTGTATAGTAGGTTAGGGGATTTGTAATAGAAATGTTTAGAGTCTGTAGTGATATGAAATCTTTTGGTTCTTTTAATGAATAAACCTCTACTTCTAAGCAAATCAAACAAAGCATCTCTGCCCATCTTAATGTTGTTTACAATAAATTTTTCTTTTAAATGGTCTAAGAGTTTTTTGGTTCCTGTTCCTGGCATTCTTTCGCGTATTTCTAATACTAAATCAATTACGGTATTGTTGCGTTTTTCCTTTTCTTTATCCCTTGCAATTCTTTGATAATAAGCTTGTTTGCTTAGCCCGAGTGATTCGTAAATCCATTTTATTTTAAAAGCTTTTTCTTCTTTCTCTGAATTTCGTTCGCTAACCACTCGGGCAAGTACTTTTTTGAAAGTTCCTCCCCCGTAACGGACTCAAATTCAATGATTAGCTCTTGTTGAAAAGCTTTAACTCCTTCTAGATCTTCTATTTTGCTTTTTAGTGTACGAATTTCATCGTCTTTACTAATGCCTTTGTTGGTTTGCTCGTAATTAGTTAGTTTTTTCATCCAGTATTCGATTGTGCTTTTAGAAATATCGTATTTTTTTGAAGCGTAATTTAAAGAAATTTGTCCATTATTGATTTGTTGAATTACAAAAAGTTTGTATTCAAAACTTACTTGTTTGCCGTTTCTTTTTCGGACGGGCTGATTTTCGGGTGTTTCCATGGGTTACTAAAGGTGTTTAAATTTTAGTCAACCCATTTTAGGACTCGACATTCTTCAAGCTTGCCA
>NZ_JACFTC010000014.1:0-5690 GCF_014281985.1 Flavobacterium sp. GP15 | reverse complement strand
ATAGATGAAGGGTTTTTAAAGAAAGGCGACGACATACTCTCCCACATAACTGCAGTACCATCTGCGCAGGCGGGCTTAACTACTCTGTTCGGGATGGGAAGAGGTGAGCCCCGCCGCAATAACCACCTTAAGGTCGTTTTGCAATGGGTAAATTAGCTTCTAGCTAATCAACATTACATAATATCTTAACATACTGAGATAAAGAAAAATTTAAAGTATTAGAAAGTTTCTTCTCCCCCACCGAGATGGGGGAGAAAAGCGTACATAAGCTTACGGGTTATTAGTACTACTCGACTATGACATTACTGCCTTTACATCTATAGCCTATCAACGTGGTCATCTCCCACGACCCTTAAAAGAAATCTCATCTTGTGGTGGGTTTCGCGCTTATATGCTTTCAGCGCTTATCCCTTCCAAACGTAGCTACTCTGCGGTGCCACTGGCGTGACAACAGATACACTAGAGGTTTGTCCAATTCGGTCCTCTCGTACTAGAATCAGATCCACTCAAATTTCTTGCGCCCACAGTAGATAGAGACCGAACTGTCTCACGACGTTCTGAACCCAGCTCGCGTGCCACTTTAATGGGCGAACAGCCCAACCCTTGGGACCTTCTCCAGCCCCAGGATGTGACGAGCCGACATCGAGGTGCCAAACCCCCCCGTCGATATGAGCTCTTGGGGGAGATCAGCCTGTTATCCCCGGCGTACCTTTTATCCTTTGAGCGATGGCCCTTCCATGCGGAACCACCGGATCACTATGCTCTACTTTCGTACCTGATCGACCTGTATGTCTCTCAGTCAAGCTCCCTTATGCCATTGCACTCTACGCACGGTTACCAAGCGTACTGAGGGAACCTTTAGAAGCCTCCGTTACTCTTTTGGAGGCGACCACCCCAGTCAAACTACCCACCAAGCAATGTCCCCCGCTTAAGCGGGGTTAGGCCTCAGATAAACAAAGGGTTGTATTTCAACAATGACTCCACAACGCCTAGCGACGCCACTTCACAGTCTCCAACCTATCCTACACATCATTTATCCAAGGTCAATACTAAGCTATAGTAAAGGTGCACAGGGTCTTTTCGTCCCACTGCGGGTAAGCGGCATCTTCACCGCTACTACAATTTCACCGAGCTCATGGCTGAGACAGTGTCCAGATCGTTACACCATTCGTGCAGGTCGGAACTTACCCGACAAGGAATTTCGCTACCTTAGGACCGTTATAGTTACGGCCGCCGTTTACTGGGGCTTCATTTCAATGCTTCTCCGAAGATAACATCTCCACTTAACCTTCCAGCACCGGGCAGGTGTCAGGCCCTATACTTCATCTTACGATTTTGCAGAGCCCTGTGTTTTTGATAAACAGTCGCCTGGACCTCTTCACTGCGGCCCCGATTACTCGGGGCGACCCTTCTCCCGAAGTTACGGGTCTATTTTGCCTAATTCCTTAGCCATGAATCTCTCGAGCACCTTAGGATTCTCTCCTCGACTACCTGTGTCGGTTTGCGGTACGGGTACTTATTACCTGAAGTTTAGAGGTTTTTCTTGGAAGCCCTTAGGCGCACTATCTCTTCAACCGAAGTCTCCGAGTACTATCGTATTTCCCCAAAACCCGTGGATTTGCCTGCGGGTCTTATAGGTAGGTACTTCAACGAACTATTCCGTCAGTTCGCGGCGCTTTCATCACTCCGTCACCCCATCACAGTAATAACTAGTACGGGAATATTAACCCGTTGTCCATCGACTGTCCCTTTCGGGTTCGCCTTAGGTCCCGACTAACCCACAGCTGATTAGCATAGCTGTGGAAACCTTAGTCTTTCGGTGTGCGGGTTTCTCGCCCGCATTATCGTTACTTATGCCTACATTTTCTTTTCTAACCAGTCCAGCATGCCTTACGACACACCTTCAACCCTGTTAGAATGCTCCCCTACCACTTACAATAAATTGTAAATCCATAGCTTCGGTAATATACTTATGCCCGATTATTATCCATGCTCGTCCGCTCGACTAGTGAGCTGTTACGCACTCTTTAAATGAATGGCTGCTTCCAAGCCAACATCCTAGCTGTCTGGGCAGACAAACCTCGTTCTTTCAACTTAGTATATATTTGGGGACCTTAGCTGATGGTCTGGGTTCTTTCCCTCTCGGACTTGGACCTTAGCACCCAAGCCCTCACTGTTATGAAACATTATATAGCATTCGGAGTTTGTCAGGAATTGGTAGGCGGTGAAGCCCCCGCATCCAATCAGTAGCTCTACCTCTATATAACTTTACGCATAACGCTGCACCTAAATGCATTTCGGGGAGTACGAGCTATTTCCGAGTTTGATTGGCCTTTCACCCCTACCCACAGATCATCCCAAGACTTTTCAACGTCAACGGGTTCGGTCCTCCACTGTGTGTTACCACAGCTTCAACCTGTCCATGGGTAGATCACACGGTTTCGCGTCTAACACTACTGACTAAAGCGCCCTATTCAGACTCGCTTTCGCTACGGATCCGTGGCTTAACCACTTATCCTTGCCAGCAACGTTAACTCGTAGGCTCATTATGCAAAAGGCACGCCGTCACCCCACGAAAGGGCTCCGACCGCTTGTAAGCGTATGGTTTCAGGATCTATTTCACTCCGTTATTCACGGTTCTTTTCACCTTTCCCTCACGGTACTGGTTCACTATCGGTCTCTCAGGAGTATTTAGCCTTAGCGGATGGTCCCGCCAAATTCAGACAGGATTTCTCGTGTCCCGCCCTACTCAGGATACCACTATCGTTATCTTCTATTACTTATACAGGGCTATCACCTTCTATGGCTCTACTTTCCAGTAGATTCTAATTCTATCCGCAACAAATATCGTGGTCCTACAACCCCAATCCTGCCGTAACAGCATTGGTTTGGGCTAATCCGCGTTCGCTCGCCACTACTTACGGAATCACTTTTGTTTTCTTCTCCTCCGCCTACTTAGATGTTTCAGTTCAGCGGGTTTGCCCACCTATCGGTGTACTATGTCTTCAACATAGTGGGTTGCCCCATTCAGGTATCTACGGATCATATCGTGTGTGCCAATCCCCGTAGCTTTTCGCAGCTTATCACGCCTTTCATCGCCTCTGAGAGCCAAGGCATCCCCCATACGCCCTTATTTTGCTTATTGTACCAACATGTTAATTAAAACATGCCGTTTCTTTACTTGTCTATAAATAAACAAGTAAAAATGCTTTCTACTTTTTATTATTTTCTTATCTCAATATGTCAATGAACTTTTTTCCTCTCGGAATAGTGGAGAATAACGGAGTCGAACCGTTGACCTCCTGCGTGCAAGGCAGGCGCTCTAGCCAGCTGAGCTAATCCCCCGTTTCAATTTTAGATCTTTGAATTCAGATTTCTGATTTTTAAATCTTAAATCTTCGGCGAATCCCAACTTCTAGAATTTCCTTTTTTTTAAGTAATTGTTGTCTCGGACAGACTCGAACTGTCGACCCCTACATTATCAGTGTAGTACTCTAACCAGCTGAGCTACGAGACAAGGTGATTTCTGATTTATGATTAACGATTTTTGATCTTAGATTCTTAAACCTATAATCTCCAATCAGCATTCAACAATCTTAAATCGTTTATCTTTTACTTAATTGTATTATTTGAACTAACAGCAAGAGTAATAAAATGTATCTATTCTATTCCAATATAATCTTTGTCTTCTTTCCTAATCGTGTTTATTGCTAAACTAACAAATTAGGCTCTAGAAAGGAGGTGTTCCAGCCGCACCTTCCGGTACGGCTACCTTGTTACGACTTAGCCCTAGTTACCAGTTTTACCCTAGGCAGCTCCTTGCGGTCACCGACTTCAGGCACCCCCAGCTTCCATGGCTTGACGGGCGGTGTGTACAAGGCCCGGGAACGTATTCACCGGATCATGGCTGATATCCGATTACTAGCGATTCCAGCTTCACGGAGTCGAGTTGCAGACTCCGATCCGAACTGTGACCGGTTTTATAGATTCGCTCCTGGTCGCCCAGTGGCTGCTCTCTGTACCGGCCATTGTAGCACGTGTGTAGCCCAAGGCGTAAGGGCCGTGATGATTTGACGTCATCCCCACCTTCCTCACAGTTTGCACTGGCAGTCTTGTTAGAGTTCCCGACATGACTCGCTGGCAACTAACAACAGGGGTTGCGCTCGTTATAGGACTTAACCTGACACCTCACGGCACGAGCTGACGACAACCATGCAGCACCTTGTAAATTGTCTTGCGAAAGTTCTGTTTCCAAAACGGTCAATCTACATTTAAGCCTTGGTAAGGTTCCTCGCGTATCATCGAATTAAACCACATGCTCCACCGCTTGTGCGGGCCCCCGTCAATTCCTTTGAGTTTCATTCTTGCGAACGTACTCCCCAGGTGGGATACTTATCACTTTCGCTTAGCCACTGAGATTGCTCCCAACAGCTAGTATCCATCGTTTACGGCGTGGACTACCAGGGTATCTAATCCTGTTCGCTACCCACGCTTTCGTCCATCAGCGTCAATCCATTAGTAGTAACCTGCCTTCGCAATTGGTATTCCATGTAATCTCTAAGCATTTCACCGCTACACTACATATTCTAGTTACTTCCTAATAATTCAAGTTTAGCAGTATCAATGGCCGTTCCACCGTTGAGCGATGGGCTTTCACCACTGACTTACTAAACCGCCTACGGACCCTTTAAACCCAATGATTCCGGATAACGCTTGGATCCTCCGTATTACCGCGGCTGCTGGCACGGAGTTAGCCGATCCTTATTCTTACGATACCGTCAAGGTACTTCACGAAGTACTGTTTCTTCTCGTATAAAAGCAGTTTACAATCCATAGGACCGTCATCCTGCACGCGGCATGGCTGGATCAGGCTTGCGCCCATTGTCCAATATTCCTCACTGCTGCCTCCCGTAGGAGTCTGGTCCGTGTCTCAGTACCAGTGTGGGGGATCTCCCTCTCAGGACCCCTACCCATCGTAGTCTTGGTAAGCCGTTACCTTACCAACTAACTAATGGGACGCATGCTCATCTTTCACCGTTGTGACTTTAATTATAAAATGATGCCATCCTATAATACTATGAGGTATTAATCCAAATTTCTCTGGGCTATCCCTCTGTGAAAGGTAGATTGCATACGCGTTACGCACCCGTGCGCCGGTCTCTAGGTCCGAAAACCTATACCCCTCGACTTGCATGTGTTAAGCCTGCCGCTAGCGTTCATCCTGAGCCAGGATCAAACTCTTCATCGTATATTGTGTGCTTAAATAAATTTAAGCTATTGTTATTCGACTCCAATTCTATCGGTGTTATTCAAATCTTTCGATTCTATTACTCTTATTCTTTTGTTTTAACATCTCTGTTAAAACGGCTGTCAATTCAATATGTCTAGGAACGTGTTCTTCTTGTTTTTCCCTTCTTTTAACACACATCGTGTGTCGCTGGAAGCGGGTGCAAAAGTACAACCTCTTTTTAAATCTCACAAGCGTTTTTGAAAAGTTTTTTGAAAAATAATTTTCTCCGCTTTTCATGTCATAAATTGATCGCTCAACCTAATCACCTGCTCAATCTGTCTAAGAACTTGCTTCCCCTAAGGGAGGGCAAATGTAACTACTTCTTTTATTCTTACCAAATCTTTTTTCTAAAACTTTCGCTTTATTTTTGATCCGATTTTCATTATTTAAGTAAGAACTT
>NZ_JACFTC010000013.1:0-8097 GCF_014281985.1 Flavobacterium sp. GP15 | reverse complement strand
TTGAAACGTGATTAAGTTTACAGAATGTGGAAACTTGAAAAGTGGAACTTTATCGAGTTTATGGAAAACAGAAACTTGAAAATTGAAACGTGATCAAGTTTGTAGAATGTGGAAACTTGAAAATTGGAGTTTATCGAGTTTTTGGAAAACAGAAACTTCTAAAGCGAAATTTTTCCGATTTTTTTTTTAGCTTTTTAAGGTCAAAAGAAGATTTTTAAGAATTAATATTAACTAAATTTGGAAGCGACGATTGGAATGAATTGGAATGGACAAACATAGAACATATACTGCCGATCGCATAACAGCCGTTACAAGAAATTTGGGTATTTGGCTTAATTTAAATATAGTTTTGTATTTGTAAAATTTGTGTTTAATGGAAAAATCTCGCATCTTTAATCCCAAACTTCTTGTAGCGCCAAGACGTTATGCGTCACTTTAACAGAAAACACAACTATGAACAATTTTAGAATTACATTTTTAGCATTATCAAGAAGCCTCGACTTTATTATAGATTCTAAACAAGAAATTGACGAAATAATAAATGACATTATTATGGTCTTTGCCAAAGACATTGATTATGAAAATCAGAAAATCAATATAGAATCTCTACAACAAAATACAACTGAATTCAAGAGTAAAATAGACTCTGTTGTCCAAAAATACAAATCATTTGACCAAAAAATACAACAGCTAAATACTTATTTTAATGACTTAAAAGAAGATGAACATTTTTTCATTTTTCCCAATTCAATCTTACCTAAAGAAGAGAGTTTTCAGTTCTATAATTATTTATCAGCATTAGATAAAAATGAAGATTTTGAAACACTCACAAATCAAATTGATGAATTATTTGGAGAATTAAAAGAGAAATATGAAATGTTTGCTTTTGACGAAAACACAAGAAATAAAATCGGAGAATCTGACAAATCAAAACGAGTATGTAGGTTTTGTAGTAAGCGTTCAGATGAAGTAAAGTTCAAAAAGATAGCTCACTCAATTTCAGAAGCATTAGGAAACAAAAAAATAATTACAAATGATGAATGTGACTCTTGTAATGAAAAGTTTGGAACAGGTATAGAAAACGACCTTATTTTGTATCTAAATCTATATCGAAATATATTTGGTATTAAAGGTAAAAATGGCATTCCTAAATTGAAAGGTAAAAATTTTGAGATGGAAAATAATGGAACTATAACAATTAAACATTATTCGACAGATGAAGAAATAAATGATGAAAACACGGATGACTTCAAAGTTAAATTAGAAACTTCACAAGAACTTACTGCTCAAAATATTTATAGAACACTTTCTAAATATGCATTAAGTGTGATTGACCAGAAATATTTAGAATATTTTGAAGATACTATTAAATGGATAAATAGTGAAATTAGTTTAGATACTTTACCGAAAGTAGCGATGCTAACGTCTTATAGTTTATTTTCACACCATCCAAAAATAATGCTCTATATTAGAAAAAATGACGATTTTGAATTGCCATTTGCAGTAGCGGAATTTAGATTTACCTTTCTGACCTTTGCTTTTATAATACCTAAATCAAGTAATGACAAAATTGAATTTACAGATGCTAACGATTACAAAGTATTTTGGAACTTTTTCAAACATTATAATTCAATCACTAATTGGACATTTATGAAAATGGATGATAATATGCCGAGAAAATTTACAATGAATTTAAACTTTGAACCAAAACAGAAAAAATAAAAGCGAACGCATAACAGCCGTTTGCCAAGATTGGGGATTTAGTGGAATTAGCGTTTTTTTACTACATTTACGTTAAGCCGAAAATACTCGGCTTCGAAAGTCCCCAACCTCGGCAAGCGCCAAGACGTTAGCAGTAATTATTCAGAAGCCTTCGTTTTCATAAGTTCATTTAGTTTCTCTTGGAATTTACTTTGCTTAAAAATATTTTTTTCTTCATCTTTTGTTGCGTTTAAATCAACTTTAATTTCGTTGAATTTTACAACAATTGCTATTATCCATAAAATAGAATAAAGCGTTATGAAAATTCCCCAATACAAACTATCTACTTGGAAATAATAAAGCAAAAAACTATAAAGGATTGTGCTTTGAAATGGTAATCTTACTGGTAAATTTGTGATAACAAAATGTTTTTTCATCGTATTTATATTTAAATTTTTCACGCTTTAAATCGGTGCGTAAAATAAACCGTTTAGTAATTATAACTACTGCTAACACTCGTTTTGTGCTATTGCGGGTTATGTGGTTAATTGATATTTATTTTGTCCGTAGACGTTATTATTTAGCGGAAAATACTCGTTTCGCAAGTCCGCAACAGAAACAAAGCGAGAAACCGTTATAAGCCATTTTACCAATCGGTATATAAATCGTATTTACAACATATTTTATGTATTTCTGGAATTGAACGAAAAACATAAGTTTCTCCATCTTGTTTATTGAACTGTTTCAAATATCCATTACCTTTTATTATTTTATAATTGTTTTCTTTAGCTAAAACTAAAGCCCTTTTTTCTGAAAAAGTTAGTTTTACATTTTCGCAAAATTGATTAAAAGAACCACCTTCTAAAATAGTTTCACAACCATTGCAATGGTAATCTTTTTGTGATTTTTTAATATTTATTTCTGAAATAACTGTTGGCATAATTTTAAATTTGTAGTTAATAAAAAAACGGCTTATAACAGCGGTTTTATTCAATTGCGAGTTTAGTGGTTTAATTCACGTTCACGTTTCGCATTACGTTTAGTGGTGGCGGAAAATACCCAGTTCCGTATTTCGCAACTGAAATAAAGCCACAGGACGTTATGACCAATGCGGTTGGATCGCTCAAAAATCAATTGGAGAAAAAATTGCATCTTTAAATCTATAAGTAACTTTTGTTGTTACTTTTGGAAACTTTGCTGTAATAGTTCTTGGTGTTTTAGCGATTACAATTCCTTCTCCTTTTTCTCCGTGGTCTATTTTTTGACCAATTTTTACTTCTGATATTTTCATTTTATTTATCTGTTAATATTTCGTAAATAATTCTAATTACTATTGATATTCCAATTAATCCTAAACAGAATTTAAAAGGAGTTGTATTTTCAAACCATTCTATAAGTTCTAACATGATTATTTATTTTTAATCCGAAAATGCACTGGTCATAACACTCGTTTTGTGCTATTGCGGGTTTAGTGGTTAATTGATATTTATTTTGTCCGTAGACGTTTATTTTAAGCGGAAAATACTCGTTTCGCAAGTCCGCAACATCACAAAGCGAGGGAACGTTATGACCAATGCGGTTGGATCGCTCAAAAATCAATTGGAGAAAAAATTGCATCTTTAAATCTATAAGTAACTTTTGTTGTTACTTTTGGAAACTTTGCTGTAATAGTTCTTGGTGTTTTAGCGATTACAATTCCTTCTCCTTTTTCTCCGTGGTCTATTTTTTGACCAATTTTTACTTCTGATATTTTCATTTTATTTATCTGTTAATATTTCGTAAATAATTCTAATTACTATTGATATTCCAATTAATCCTAAACAGAATTTAAAAGGAGTTGTATTTTCAAACCATTCTATAAGTTCTAACATGATTATTTATTTTTAATCCGAAAATGCACTGGTCATAACACTCGTTTTGTGCTATTGCGGGTTTAGTGGTTAATTGATATTTATTTTGTCCGTAGACGTTTATTTTAAGCGGAAAATACTCGTTTCGCAAGTCCGCAACATCACAAAGCGAGGGAACGTTGGCAGACAGCTTGGTAGAAAACGAAAACGTGAGTTGTTAATTTGAAATAATTATGTAATAATCTTAAATAGGCCTATTACATTTAATCTATTTAGAATCTATATAAATAACAAAATGCGTGTTTTCAACGCTTTAATTAAATACTTTTGTAAAAAAAATAATTTAATATAATTAAAAATAATTTATTTATGTCTTTAGAACTTGAAACAAGATTAACTGCTCTTGAATCTAAATTAGATTCATTAATTAGTTCTTTTTTAACTCATAGCCAACACTCGGTAAAATCTTTTAAAGCTACAGATAATAATTTTGAGATAATTAACGAGAAAGTTGATGCTTTAATAAATAATTCTAACGATGAATTTAAAGGAGTTGGAGAAAAACTTGGAGAAATAAAGCACGAACTTATTAAAATTCAAAAAGTTTCTAACTATTCAGAAGAATATGAAAATTTATTAAGTATTGCTAAATAAAATACTTTTTTGAGAATATAACAGTCTACTTTAATCGGTAGACTTTTTTTATGCTAAAAAATTTTTTCGCTTAATTTAAGTGGAAAAATATACGAAAATAGAACAAATAAAAAGCCGATCTGCCAACAGCCGTTTGGCGTGATTGGGGATTTAGTGGAATTAGCGTTTTTTAATTACCTTTACGTTAAGCCGAAAATACTCGGTTTCAAAAGTCCCCAACCACGCCAAGCGCCAAGACGTTGGCAGAAATTAAAGCAAAAAACCGAAATATGGGAACATTTTTAGCAATATCTGTAGTTCAAAACTCAAAAAATAATACTGAAAAAAAACTAATTGAATTTTCTGAAAATATCCAAGGAGATTTAAAATCATTAAGCATAGATGAGCAAAATATACTTTACTCTAAAGTTAAAAAAATAGATGAAAATTTAACTTCGATTCTATATCCTGAATTTAATACTGATTTTTATAATTGTGCTCAATTTATTTCTAAAAATTTAAATACATTAGTATTTACTTTTTACATTTATGATAATGATTTTTGGTACTTTTTACTTTATAGAAATGGAAAAGAAATTTCACGTTTTACTACTAACTCTAATGAAACAGAAGAAAATCCCGATTCTTGGATTTGTAATTATGTTGGTTTAGCTGAAATCTACAAAATCGATGTAACTATCATTAAAGAATATTTAGAAAAAATTAGTTCTAAAAATGAATTTAATGATTGTTTAAATGAAATATCATATTTATTAAACTTATTGAACTTTCCTACAAATGAAATTTTTAGCTTAAAAAACTATAAATCTATATTATCAAAAAAAACAATAGAATCAATCCAAAAACCTTTTATTTCATTATTTGATTTACGCAAAACAAAAAAATACACAAAAGAACTTATACAATTAAAAGAAAATGAAGTTAAAGAATTATTTGAAGAAGATATAGATTTTATAAAGACAAAATGTAAAAATGCGACGAATATAAAATATTCTCTAAATATTGAATGTTTAACACTTGAAGTATTTGGCAAGAACATAAATGAAATTGAACCTAAAAATATTATAAATTTGGGTTTTACACACAAAATGGAACAAATCCAAGACTTTTTAAATAAATAACTTCTGCCAACAGCCGTTACAAGAGATTTGGGTATTTGGCTGAATTTAAAGATGGTTTTGTACTTGGAAAATTTGTGCATAATGGAAAAATCTCGCATCTTTAATCCCAAACCTCGTGTAGCGCCAAGACGTTAGCGGTAATGCGCCAGCAAAGACGTAAATTCAAGAAACTATGGAAAAGAAACTACAAATATATAATCCAAGCAACTCATTTGAAATTGATAGTAGGTTATTAACAGCATTGGTTTTATGGTTACTACCATTTTTGTCTAATTTTGCAAATTCAATATTTCCACAATATGAAGAAGACTTTGATTTGCTTGGTGTACTTTTTGTAATAATAGCTTTTTTGTTTACTATTTATTTTGTCATAAGTAATAGTTTTAAATGTGAAACCGCTAATGAAAATTTAATGGTTACTTAAAGATAGAATCAGAAAAAATTACTTGTAATATGAATGTTTACACAATTTACGAAATTGAAAAAATAGCCATATTAAGTGATTCTATTCGTGGAAAATTTAACGGAAATATAAAAGCTTGGGAACGTAAAAAGTCAAATGGCGTTAAAAATTATATCGAGATATTTAAAAAAAATGGAGAATATAAAAAATATTTTTTCCTTCAGACTAAAACAGAAAATTTACAAATGTTTTCAGATGAAATTAGAACTTATTATCGATTTGGAAAATTAGAAGAGCAGAATTATAAAAATATCGTGGAATAATGCACTACCGCTAACAGCGGTTTTGCGAGATTGCGAAATATGTGCTAAAATCAAGTTTATCTTTCGCAAGATATTCTATCTTAGCCGAAAGAACTCGGTTACGAAGTTCGCAACCTCGCAAAGCCGCGAAACGTTAGCTACAATTTCACCGAAAAACAAGAATTAAACTACAAAATATAAAATGCATATAATCTTAAAAAAATACGTTGAGCAACTAAGTGATAGTTTTGAAATTAAAGAAAAAGAAGATAAACTCTTCGAAATTTTTTGTAATTATTGTGTAGTTTCAAAATCATTTTTGGGAAGATTTAATCCAATAAATGTTACTACTTCTGAAGATGATGCATCTTTAGACGGTATCGCAATAATTATAGATAATGAGTTAATATTAACTGCTGACGATGCAACAGAAATATTCAGCACGCATAAAACAAATTTTGAAACAAAAATTATAATTACTCAAGTAAAATCTGGGGAAAAATTTGAGAAAGAAGAGATTGCTAATTTCAATCTAGGAATTGTAGATTTTTTCTCTTTAGATCCAAAATTACCAAATGGAGAAATTAATAAAGAATCTTTAGAAATTTTTAATGTAATCTTAAATAATCTAAAAAAGGTAAAAAATAAGCTTCCAGATGTTGAAATCTATTATTGCACAAGTGGAAATTATGATGAAACAAAAGAATTAAAGGCATCTTTTGAAATTATACAAAGAAGTTTAATCGAAACAGAATTGTTTTTTAATGTAAAAGTCGAACCATTAGACAGAAAAGAACTAGGCAAAATTTGGAACTCTATTAATCAAAATAACGAAGCCAAACTAAAAGTTATAGAATACTTTGGAATGCCACCAATGCCCAATATTAAACAGTCTTATGTTACTTTAGTAAATGCAAAAGAATTTGTTGATAAAGTATTAATCGATGAAGCAACGGGATTAATAAAACATGAAGTTTTTGAAGAAAACATTAGAGCGTTTCTTGGTAATACTCCAGTAAATACTAAAATAAGTAAAACACTTCAAGACATAGAAAATAAGGATTTGTTTTCTGTATTAAACAATGGAATTACAATAATAACTCCTGAACTAACTCTAACTCCCAACTCAAAAGAAATTGATTTAGTAAACTACCAAATAATCAATGGTTGTCAAACAAGTAATACACTTTACGAAAATTATAATTTTCTTGATGATAAAATAAATGTTGTAGTAAAATGTGTTGAAACTTCAGATGAGAATAACATAACAAATATAATTTCAGCAACAAACAGTCAAACAAATATAAGTGACGAAGCTTTTTTTTCATTAAAAGAAAAAACCAAGTTTGTCCAAAAATATTTTGAAATTGAAAATTCAAAAAACTCCATAGAAAATCATATATATTTTGAAAGAAGAGAAAATGAATTTAAAATCAAAGACTATCAACAATCTAGAATTTTTGATATAAAATTATTATGTAGAAGTTATAATGCAATGTTTCTAAATCAGCCATATAACTCGGCAAGATATGTTTCTAAAATCTTTGAAATTCAAAGTGACAATTTGTTTAAAGATAATGACCAAGAATCCTTATATTTTGCATCTGCTCTCTGTTTATATAAATTAAACAATCTTATAAATAGCAAAAAATTTAATGCAAATAAATACTCCTATTTAAAATGGCACATTTTATCAATATATAAACATATTGCAAATGGAAAATTAGAAGATATTAAACCTAATTCAACCAAAGCAACAAAATACGCTACAAATATAATAGACACATTAATTTCTGATAAAAAAAATTATGAAAAAATATTTCAAGAATGTTTTAAAATAATTGAAATATTAGAAATCCCATCAAGAGATGTCATAAAGCGTTCTAAATACAGTAATGATTTAAATATTGAAATTGAAAAATATCTGGCAAAGAAACTGTAGCTAACAGCCGTTACAAGAAATTGGGGTTTTAGGCTGAATTTAAAGATGGTTTTGTACTTGAAAAATTAGTGGTTAATGGAAAAATATCGCATCTTTAATCCCCAACTTCTTGTAGCGCCAAGAC
>NZ_JACFTC010000012.1:0-11104 GCF_014281985.1 Flavobacterium sp. GP15 | reverse complement strand
CGGTCAGCAGCGTTGGAGCAAATAAAACCACAGAAAAATAGAAAATATTTAGAATTTAAAAATATAAATTTCATCGATTTTTTTTGAGTTTTTAAGATAGAAAATTGAAGTTGATTATGTTTGTAGAAAGCAGAAACTTGAAAGTTGAAATCTGATTAAGTTTGTCGCATGTGGAAACTGGAATATTGGAATTTACTGAGATAACAAAAAAAAATGACGAAATTAACTAAATATTGAAATGGAAAATCGAAGGTTTTTAGAAGCGAATTTTTTTCGATTTTTATTTGGATTTTAAAGTAATAGAAGATGCTTAATAAAATATTTGGCAGAAATTGAAAAGGCAATAAATATAATTTGGAATAGACGTTTAGAATAAATAAACTGCCGAACCGCTAACAGCCGTTTGCCATGATTGCGGGTTTAGTGGAATTAACGTTTTTATTCATATATTCGTTGCGGTAGAAAATACTCGGCTTCGAAAGTCCGCAACCACGGCAAGCGCCAAGACGTTAGGCGTAATACTAAAAAAACAGAACTAAATGAATGAAATTGAATACATTAACTCTTTGCAAGTACGAAATGCAATCAATGATTTGGCAAATAATATTAGAACTGAAAGAAGTTCTGTTCAAAATCTTTTTAACATCTATGCTGACAAATCGATAATAAATAGATTAGATAATAACAATAATCAAATTGTATATGGTCGAAGAGGTACTGGAAAGACTCATTTACTATTTGCTTTTCAAAATCTAATATTTGACAAGAATTCACCAAATAAAGCAAAAAGATTTTCCGTTTATATTGATTTAAGAAAATATTTGCCTCTATTTACAAGTTCTAATTCTATTAATGTTGAATCAGCAATATTAATATTCCAAGCTTTGATAAATGATTTAATTGAAGATGTTACCAACAACTTAAAATATATATTCGATATTAGTGAATACGGTACTTTTAGTTTGTTTGAAGAAAAAAGACTTGAAAAATTAAAAACAATTTTAGCTGAATTGAATATTGAATTCAATGGAAGAGAATTTAAACGATTAGGCTCTGTTGAATTCAATAAAGAGGAAATAAAAAATATTTCTGGAAGTTTGAAATTGAATGAAAAACCAGAAGTTAATATTGCTGGTAAAAAAGAACAAAAAAATGCATTTGCTGAAACTAATGTTCAATATTTATCATTCAATAAAATTTCAAAATTATTAGAGGAACTATCTTGTCAATTGAATGAGACTAAAATTGTTTTTTTATTAGATGAATGGTCTGAAATTCCTATTGACTTGCAACCTTATTTAGCAGAATTAATTAAAAGAGTTTTTATAAGTTCAAATTATACTTTTAAAATAGCCGCAATTCCTTATCGTTCTAGATTTAGAGAAACAATTCATAATGAAATAAAAATTGGACTTGAAGAAGGAGGGGATATTTTTCCAATTTCTATAGATAACAGGTATATATATGAAGTTGATAAAATTGGAACAAAAAATTTTTACAATGAGCTTCTTATTAATCATTTAAAAGAAATTAATTCTGACATATTTGTTGGTGTTGATGAATTAAAATTCATAAATTATTTTTTCGCAAATCAAGCATTAGCAGAAATACTAATCGCATCAGCTGGTATTCCAAGAGACTTTATAAACCTTTTTATTTTATCTTATAATAATAGAAATAATACAACACAAAGAATTGTTTTAAAAAATATTCGCAACTCAACTACTGAATGGTACACTTCAGATAAAAAAGAAGAAATTGACAAAGATAAAACAACGAAACATTTATTTGAAGAACTTGTAAACCAAGTTATACTAATAAAAAAGAAAACACATTTTCTTCTGCCCCAAAAATATTCAGAGAATAAATTTATAAAGAAATTAGTAGATTTACGTGTATTGCATCTTAGACAAAAAGGAATTTCTCATAAACACATTGCAAATAAAACATATGATGTTTATTCAATTGATTATGGTAGCTATACAAGTCTTGATATTAACAAAACAACATTAAATACTGATTTTTCTGAATTAATTACAAATTTAAATACGGTAGAAGATATAAGGGAAACAAGGTCACTTTCTATCGAAGACGATTTTTTCGAAAAATTTAATTTAGAAACAGGGCAAGGAATTAAATGTCCAAAATGCTCAAAAACAATAGATATAAATCATTTGGCTTACATAAAACAGAATATTTGTAACAATTGTTTTGAAAAAGTTGATGAATAAAATAAAGTACTACGCCTAACAGCCGTTTGGCGAGATTGGGGTTTTAGTGGAATTAGCGTTTTTTCACTACATTTACGTTAAGTCGAAAATACTCGGTTTCAAAAGTCCCCAACCACGCCAAGCGCCAAGACGTTGTATGCTATATTCCCGTAAAACGAAAACTGTAGATTAAAAGATGAATAATGAATATAAAAAATTTCTTGATGAATACTTTTTAACATTACTCGACTTTATACATACGTCTAGAAGATTAAATGAAGTTTTGACTTTAGACTATAAAAAATATTGTCAAGTTGGTGCAACTTATGACTCAAATTCTGCTTTAATTATAAGCGATTGGACTGGTGAAACTGATAATAATTGGGTTTTACCTTTCCATTCAGGAATATTTAGAAATACATCAAAAGAAAATTATCAAAATGAAATTACAGGTGTTTTGTCTCGAGAATTTTGCTTTTTATATTCTCAATCATATGAATCACTAGAAAAATTTTTCAAAGAATGTGTGTTTTTTAAGGCAACGAATGATTTGATGTTTTGTGAAGAAATAAAAAAAATATTCAAAATTGATGGACAACTTACTCGAGAAAATATTAAAGGAGGTGACTTACTATATAAAGCAATAAAAAAACTAGGAAAGGAAACACTG
This sequence comes from Flavobacterium sp. GP15, assembly GCF_014281985.1. Lineage (NCBI taxonomy): Bacteria > Pseudomonadati > Bacteroidota > Flavobacteriia > Flavobacteriales > Flavobacteriaceae > Flavobacterium > Flavobacterium sp. GP15. The sequence goes on along the minus strand of NZ_JACFTC010000012.1, from coordinate 8,224 downwards.
CAAATATTATCTAAAGAAAATAATACAAAAATAAAATTTGGAGAATTGCTAAAAATATTATCTGAAGTACGACATTCAATTACTCATTCAAAATCAGTAATAAATAAATCAAAAATTTATGTAACTCAATATCATAAACAAATATTCGATTTTTTGTTTAGCCATTCAGAAATAGACAATGATAAATTAATAATTGAACTTGACTTTAAAAAGTTTGACTATTTATTAAAAAAATTAGCTGAATTTGCATTCCAAATATTTAAAGCAATTTCAATTGAAGAAAATTTAAATTGGAATTACGAGAAATAAATACAGCATACAACAGCCGTTTGGCGAGATTGGGGATTTAGTGGAATTAGCGTTTTTTTATTACCTTTACGTTCAGCCGAAAAAACTCGGTTTCAAAAGTCCCCAACCACGCCAAGCGCCAAGACGTTGGGCGACATTTTACCGCAAGAAACTGAAAAACAGAAAATTAAACTAAAAAAAATGAAAAATATTTTAATTTTATTATTCTTATCTAACTTCTTTATAAGTTATTGTCAAGAAGCACCACCACCACCACCGAATAATAAAACTCAAAAAGTCTCTAAAAAGACTGAATTAGTTAATGAATCTAAAATCATAAAATCGTATGAAACAAAAACTAATAGTAATAGCGAAGTTTGTAAAATAGAAATTTTTAAAATAGAAACTAAATACTTTACAGACAAAAATTCAAAATATTATTTTAAAACGGTAGAAAATAAATTAAATAATATTGATTTGGATATTTCTTCCGAAGAAATAATTGCATATACAAAATATAGAAACAATTTAGATTTTAATCCATTTAGAATTGACAGCATTGCATCAGCTATTTATAAATTGAATGGAGATTCAAAATTCGAAGAAGCCATAAAATTATGTGAAAAATTAAAATCCATTTCGCCGAATAATATTACGCTTCATAAAGAGTTGGCACTTGCGTATAAAAAAATAGGCAAAACAGAAATTTCAGAAAAGCATTTTGAAATGATGAAAAAAATTTTAATTGCAGTTGAAAAATATAGTGATGGATGTAGAACAAATCCATATATTCTGAATAATTGTTTTGAGGGTAAAAGTTTATATGAAGCAAAGTTTAGCCTCTTTCCGTCCAAGACAAGATTTATTTTAACTGAATCTAAAAAAATTATTTACGGATATGATATTTACCATATTATGAGATTTGCTGATTTAAATCATTATAAAAAATATCTAAAAGAAGGGGAATATAAAATTGAGTAGAAAAAACGTCGCCCAACAGCCGTTTGGCGAGATTGGGGTTTTAGGCTTAATTTAAAGATGGTTTTGTACTTGGAAAGTTTGTGTTTAATGGAAAAATCTCGCATCTTTACTCCCCAACCTCGCCAAGCGCCAAGACGTTGTGTGAAATCCTAAGAAAAATCCGTAAATAACAAAATATAAAATATAAAAATGGCTTATATAAAATTAAAACAAGTTACAGTAGAAAAATACAAAAGTATTCAGAAACAACAAATTGTTGAAATAGATGATGCAATTACAACGCTTGTTGGAATGAATGAGGCAGGAAAAACTTCATTTTTAACAGCTATTGCAAAAACAAATTATTTTACGGCAGATAAAGATTTTGAATTTGATATAACACAAGATTACCCAAGAAATGAACTTATTGATTTTCAGCACGAAGAAGAAGATTGTGATATAATAAAGTGCAAATATGAAATTTCTAAAGAACTATTATTAGAAATAGAAAATGACCTTGGAAAAGATATTTTTACAACTACTCAATTTACATATACTAAACATTATAAATCAAAATCGTCAAGTTTTGGAGGTTTAGTTGCAAATCAAAAAAAATATTTAGAAAATAAATGTAATGAGTATACATTAACCGAGACAACTAAAGAATTAATAAAAAAATGTTCATCTTTAAATGATGTTGCATTAATCACGGCATTAGAAGGCGATGATGGTTTAGCTGAACTAAAAGTAGAAATAAAAAAAATAATTACAGGAGGCTTTAATAGTGCGAGTTGGACAAACTTATTAGAATCATATATTGCTAAAAATTGGATTAATGAAAAAATGCCTAAATTTTGGTATTTTGATGATTATTATCCATTAAGTGGTAAAATAAATATAAATAAATTAATAAATGAACCTCCAACAAACGAGAAAGATAAAACTTCCATTGCTCTTTTTGAATTAGCAAGAATAAAACCAGAGGATATTTTAAATGCTACTGAACAAGAATATGAAAAATATATTGCTCTTTTAGAAGCATCATCAAACAAAATAACAAAAGAAATTTTTAATTATTGGTCAACTAATCAGAATCTTGATATAGAATTTAGAATAGAAAATACAACCGTAAATGGAAGACCTGAAAAAATATTAGACATCAGAGTAAAAAGTCAAAGACATAAAATAACATTGCCATTAGATAGAAGAAGTAAAGGATTTAATTGGTTCTTTTCTTTTATAATTTGGTTTAGTAAAATACAAGCTGACAAAAATTCAGATTATATATTATTACTTGATGAGCCAGGTTTAAATCTTCACGCTTCTGCACAAGCTGATTTACTTCGCTTTTTTGGAGACCTTTCTAAAAAATATCAAATTATTTACACGACACATTCACCATTTATGGTTGAAACAGAACATTTAGATAGAGTAAGAACTTGTTTTGAAACTGATAATGGAACAATAATATCCGATTCTATTCAGGAGAAAGATCCAAATACTTTATTTCCTTTACAAGCTGCTTTAGGATATGATATTGCTCAAAATCTTTTTATTTCCAAAAATAATTTATTAGTAGAAGGTCCAGCAGATTTAATTTATTTAACAGTTTTGTCTTCAATACTTGAAACAGAAAAAAGAGTTGGTCTAAAAGATAATATTACAATTGTTCCAGTTGGTGGATTGGATAAGGTTTCAACGTTTATTTCATTATTAAGAGGTTCTAAATTAAATGTTGCTTGTTTATTAGACACTTTTACAGACCAAAAAGGTAAACAAAAAGTCGACGATCTAATTATGCATAAAATTATTAAAGAAAAAAGTATTCGATTTTTCAATGAATTTGCGAATAATGGAAAAGCGACAGCAGATATAGAAGATTTATTCGAAAAAAAAGAATACATAAAACTTTTTAATAGTGCATTTGAAAATGATCATCAAGAAATTAAACTAACTGATTTAGATGCAAATTTAGATACAGTATTAAAGCAAATTAATAAAGTTATTGGTAAAGATAGATTTAATCATTACAGACCTGCAAATAAACTCAATCAACTTGGCGTAGATAAAAAATATTTTTCTGCAAAAACTTTAGAAAATTTTGAAAAAATGTTTGTGGAAATTAACAAATTATTTTAATAGAACATTGGAATAATAAGGACTTCACACAACAGCCGTTTGGCGTGATTGGGGATTTAGTGGAATTAGCGTTTTTTTACTACATTTACGTTAAGCCGAAAATACTCGGTTTCAAAAGTCCCCAACCACGCCAAGCGCCAAGACGTTATGTGTGAGCTAAAAATCAGAAAATACGCAGAAAAACTACAATTTGAAACAAATATTTATTTCCGCATAGAATTTAGAAGTAAATCCGAAAAGCAAAAAATTGAAAATAATAAATTAAACTATTAAATAACAATATATATTTACGGAAAGTTAGATATTAAGTAATATAAAAAAAATGATTAAAATTATATTTGCTACACTTGGTAGTTTTTTTCTATTATTGCTAGGTTATTTAGTATTTATATATTTTTTTACTAAACCAGCAAAACCTATTATGGAATATGAATTTACAACAATGACATATTCCATATTAGAAGAAAAAATATCTGAAATAACTACCAATAAACTAAATGCGAAATATAATTTAAATCAAAAACAGCTACTTAATAAAAACACAAAAACTATAAGAGAAATAGTTTTGGGAAAAGATTCAATACGATTTGGATTTGTAACCTATATGGATAAAAGTTATGAATTTAAGACCAAAAAAAATCATTATTTAAATACTTTACCTTGGTTAGAATTGCTCGGTATTTTTGATTCTAAAGGAAAATATATTCTTATATCTAGAAAAGATATAGATGAACACCCTGAACTTATTAAATTATTCGAAGATGAGTTTATCAAAAAATTAAATAACGGAAAAGTAGAAGTTATAGAACGTGGTTTTTGGGATTGGTTTTAGCTTTTATTTATATGCAATTAAATAAAAGAAATAGAATAAATTGCCCTTAAAATAGCCCACACATAACAGCCGTTTGGCGAGATTGCGAATTTTGTGGTTAATTCATATTTTTCTTTCGCAAGATATTCTATCTTAGCCGAAAGAACTCGGTTACGAAGTTCGCAACCTCGCCAAGCGCCAAGACGTTAGCGGTCAGCAGGTTGGAGCGCACAGAAAAAGGAAATAAAGTTGAAAAACCGAACTTTGAAAAGCGAAAATTTCTGGATTTTTTTTGAGATATTTAAAGTGAAAAATGAAACTTGCTTAAGTTTGTGGAAAGCAGAAACTTGAATATTGAAAGTGATTAAGTTTGTAGAATGTGGAAACTTGAATATTGGAATTTTATCGAGTTTATAGAAAAATGAAACTTGAAAAAATTGGCTGAATATTGAAATAGAAAATCAGAAACTTGAAAAGTGTAATTTTCACTCGATTTTTTTTTAGATTTTTAAGGCAAAAAGAAAATGTTTAAGACGAAAAATAATTAAATTTGGAAAAGCCAATTGAAATAAATTGGAATGGATAAACGGAATAAATAAACTGCCGAACCGCTAACAGCCGTTTGTAGCAATTGGGGTTTTAGGCTTAATTTAAAAATGGTTTTGTACTTGGAAAATTTGTGTTTAATGGAAAAAACTCGCATCTTTAGTCCCCAACTGCTACAAGCGCCAAGACGTTAACTGCCATTTTGCCTGAAAACACCGAAAAAATTACTATTAACAATAGTTTTTATTTTTAAACATAAGAAATGAATGAATCTTTAAAAAATAGAATAGCAGAAAAACGTTGGGAAATAGAACGAAATGAAAAACTTAACTTTTTTATGCAAAAAATAAGTTCGACAAACTTAAATAACAAAATTGAAAATTTAGGTTTTGTAGAATCTGACGAATTTCAAAAAAAATCAGAAGAATGGCCAAATAAATATGTTGAAAATCTGTATTTTCAAATTGAATTAAATAACGTCGAAGAAATTAGTAAACGAATTCAAAACTATTTAGACAAAATAGAAACCGATTATTTGTATATTTTTTTAATGAATTTTAATTTTGGTTTATTGAAAATTGAAAAAAGTTTGTTTTTAACAGAATGGAATAAAATATTAGAAATTGACAACGATGAAATTTTTTGCTTTAATCCATTGAAAACTGATTTTATTTGTATTGAAAAAACAGAAGAATATATAATTGGAAAAGAAAATGAAGGACAAAAATGGATTTGTGAAATTACATATTCGAATAAAAATATAATGAATTAAAAAAACGGCAGTTAACAGCGGTTTGCAAAAATGGCGAAATATGTGGTAAATTCACGTTTATCTTTCGCAAGAAATTTTATCTTAGCCGAAAATAATCGGTTACGAAGTTCGCCACTTCCGCAAGCCACAAGACGTTAGTGGCAAGCTCCCGTTTGAAGAGCAAAAAATATAAATAGAACCATAATTATGACAAAAAGTGAAATAAAAATTTCTATTGAAAAACAAGTACTTCAATTAAATTTTTGGCAGAAATTATCTCACTATGGAATTGTACTTGGAATACTTATTATTTCAATAACAATTGGTGTTTTAAGTATAAAAGATATTTTAAGTGGAAATAGAAATCATATTTCTGTTAAAATATTAAGTTTTATTATTGTTCCGTTTTTATTCACAATATTTTTTTATTTTTTACAGAAAAAGCGTTTAAGGTTTAATATTATCGAAACAAATTTAAGTTTGATTGAAATCAAAAACATAGTTACAGAAGTTGCGGAAGAAAGAAAATGGATTAGAAATAAAAATAATGATTATTGTTATGTTGCTACAACTTATCCTGGTTTTTTTTCTGGCAGTTGGGGTGAATTAATAACTATAATATTTGACAAAAACAGAATTTATTTTAATAGTATTTGTAATCCAAACGAAAAAAGCTCAATTATTTCAATGGGGAGAAACAGAAAGCATTATCTAACTCTTCTAAACCAAATCAATAAAGCCAGCCACTAACAGCCGTTTTGCGAGATTGGGGTATTTGGCTTATGGAAAGATGGTTTTGTACTTGGAAAATTTGTCTTTAATGGAAAAAACTCGCATCTTTATTCCCCAACCTCCGCAAAGCGACAAGACGTTAGCAGATATTTTGGAGAAAAATCACGAAAACATTGAAATATCGATGAAAGCAGAAAACTTACTAATGATAATCTTGGTTACCACTTTCATAACTTTAGTAAATTATTTTACTGATTTTATGTTTGCTTTAAACTTTGAAATATTAATTTTTATTTGGATTATTTTTAACACAGTTTTTTTTCCGATTTGGATGGGAAATTATTTTTACAAATTAACAAAAGAAAAAAAATATAAAAATCAAATTCAGAATAGCATAATTATGTTAATTGCATATTTAGCAACATATATAATTCCATCATTAGAAAATATAAATATTTCAACATTTTCATTTAACGGAGATGGAGCAAGTAAAGCAATTATGAAAGGAATTGTTTTATTTGGACTATTTGTTACTTTTATAGTCTTAATTGTACTTAACTTTAAACTCAAAAATAAATATCAAAAAGATATCGAAATTAAATAAAAATCGACATTATTTTTGAATAATAATATTTTAAATGAACAAGTTAAAGACAAAGCAAAATATACTTAAACTTTAAATTACTAACATACAAAAAATAAAAACATCTGCTAACAGCCGTTTGGCGAGATTGGGGTTTTAGTGGAATTAGCGTTTTTTATCATATCTTCGTTTCGGCAGAAAATACTCTGCTACAAAGTCCCCAACCTCGCCAAGCGCCAAGACGTTAGCAGCAAGCGTCGAGCAAAACGAAAATTAGAAAATAATAAATGAAATATTTAGAGTTACTTTTTATCTATTTTTCAAAAATTTATATTCATTTCTATCAAGAAAAAAATGATTATTGGACAATATTTCCTTGTCTTATTATTGCAACATTGGCAACTATAAATCTTGAATTATTATCATTTTACTTTATTAATCTGAATAAGTATTATTATGCTGGATTAGCAATATTCTTAATCATAACAATGATTTATATCTTTCGAAATATAACATACGATTATGTTGTCAGATATAAAATATCACGAATAGCGAAATTTATTATCACTGGTTTAATTTTATTAAATATTATTTTAAACATTATTTTTCTAAACATCTCCAGGAATGGTAAATTTATGTTTTAACAGAATAATGCCAGCTGCTAACAGCGGTGTTGCGAGATTGCGAAATATGTGGTTAATTCACGTTTATCTTTCGCGAGAAATTTTATCTTAGCAGAAAATACTCGGTTCCGAAGTTCGCAACCTCGCAAAGCCGCGAAACGTTGGCGGTCAGTTTGTCAGAACCGAAAAAATGGAAAAACATCAGAAATGAAAAAATTAATTTTTATTATTACAATTAACTTTTTAACTCTTTCATATGGACAAATTCCGAAAGGAACAGTTCAATATAAATATTACGATTATTGCAACGAAAATTTAAGCAAATTAGAGAAGTCAGAAGTTTATCCTTTATTTCGAACCGAAGAATTGTGCTCTATTAAAAAATGTTTTCGAGCAATAAGTTATCCTGAAATCAACACAATAATTTACAATCGAATAGTTGAACTTGCTAAAGCAAACTTTCAGAAGAAAATTTATTTATTTTTAATCGAAGGAAAAGGAAGTGTTGAGTTAGCCGAAAAGAAAAATGAAAATTTGGAAGACGATAACAAACTAATTTATATAAGTGTTGATGACTTTAAAAACGCAAAAGAAATTACTAAAGGAAAAGAACTTTATAATTCAGAAACCGAAAAACTGATGAATAAAAAATAAAACCGAACCGCCAACAGCGGTTTGCATAAATGGCGAAATATGTAGTAAATTCACGTTTATCTTTCGCAAGAAATTTTATCTTAGCCGAAAGATTACGGTTACGAAGTTCGCCACTTCTGCAAGCCGCGAGACGTTAG
>NZ_JACFTC010000011.1:0-20284 GCF_014281985.1 Flavobacterium sp. GP15 | reverse complement strand
TCTGGAATTTGGGATTTATTATTTTAGAACTATATTTTATACGTGCAATGCTCTATTATCTGTAGCCGCTAATGCAGCTTCTTTAATAGCTTCCGCAAAGGTAGGATGTGCATGTGACATTCTAGAAATATCTTCAGCAGATGCTTTAAACTCCATTACTGTAACTGCTTCAGCAATTAAATCAGCACAACGAGCACCAATCATGTGAACGCCAAGAACCTCATCTGTTTTTGCATCAGCAAGAATTTTTACGAATCCGTCTAAATCTCCACCTGCTCTCGCACGACCTAAAGCTTTGAAAGGGAAACTTCCTGATTTATAATCTACTCCAGCAGCTTTTAATTGCTCCTCTGTTTGTCCTACTGCAGCCACTTCTGGCCAAGTGTAAACAACACCAGGAATTAAGTTATAATCAATATGTGGTTTTTGACCAGCTAAAATTTCAGCAACCATAGTTCCTTCTTCTTCCGCTTTGTGCGCCAACATTACTCCACGAACAACATCACCAATAGCATAGATATTAGGAACATTCGTTTGCAAATGATCGTTTACTTCAACCATTCCTCTGTCAGAAATTTTCACTCCAGCTTTGTCTGCATTCAAACCTTCTGTGTAAGGACGACGACCTACAGAAACTAAAGAGTAATCTCCTTCTAAAGTAATTGTTTCTCCTTTAGCATTTTCTGCTTGAACAACAACTCCTTCTCCATTTCTTTCTACTGATTTCACTTTGTGCGAAACGTAGAATTTCATTCCTTGTTTTTTTAATACTTTAGTCAATTCTTTAGACAATGAAGCATCCATTCCTGGAATGATTCTGTCCAAATATTCTACTACAGAAACTTGCGCTCCTAAACGTAAATATACTTGACCTAACTCGATACCAATTACTCCACCACCAATAATAACAAGGTGTTTAGGTACTTCTTTCAATTTCAACGCTTCTGTAGAAGTGATGATTCTTTCTTTATCTAATTTGATAAATGGTAAAGAAGAAGGTTTAGAACCCGTAGCGATAATTATATTTTTAGCCTCGATAGTTTCAGAAGTTCCATCCGCTTTAGCAACCGCAACATGCGTAGCATCTACAAATGAACCTAGACCTTCAAGAACTGTAATTTTATTTTTATCCATCAAAAATTTCACACCACCAGAAGTTTGGTCAACAACAGCTTGTTTGCGTGCAATCATTTTTTCTAAATTCACTTTTACTTCTCCCGAAACTTCGATTCCGTGCTCTGCAAAATGTGAAATTTCACTATAATGATGCGAAGAAGCAAGCAAAGCTTTAGAAGGAATACAACCTACATTTAGACAAGTTCCACCTAAAGTAGAATATTTTTCGATAATTGCTGTTTTAAAACCCAGTTGCGCACAACGAATTGCTGATACATATCCTCCAGGTCCTGAACCTATAATGACTACGTCAAATGAACTCATAGTAATTTATTTTAGTGTGTTTTTATAAAATGTTGCACAAAATTAAGGAATTAAGTTTTGTTTAAAGTTTAATTAGCAAGGTTTTTTACCAAGAAAATGCATTCATTAACAAATGGTTATAACACAATACAATACAAATTGAATTATCGTTAATAAGAATTCCAAAATGTACTAAAAACCAAAAAAATATTAAGCGGTAAAAAAAATCGACTATTCTTTAATATGCTTTAAAGAGCAACTATTGTCGTGTTTTTAACTTCATTAATCATAAAGGTACTGTGTGTACTTCCTATGTGCTCTAAAGTAGTGAGTTTTGTAACCAAGAATTCTCGATACGCCTCCATATCTTTGACAACAATTTTCAGAATATAATCATAATCACCACTTACATGATGGCATTCTAAAACTTCATTGAGTTGTATTACTTCACTTTCAAACTTTGAAATAAATTCTTTTGTATGCTGTATTAGTTTTAGATGACAAAAAACAACAAACCCTTTTTCGACTTTAGAACGATTAACAAGCACCACATATTTGTCGATAATCCCTTCTCTTTCTAGTTTTTTGATGCGTTCATAAACTGCAGTTACGGAGAGATTTAATTTAAGAGAAAGCTCTTTGGTTGTTTTCTTACAATCTGATTGCAATAGGAAGAGTAATTTTTTATCGGTTGCGTCTAATGTCATTTTTTAGAATTTGAATTGAAATAAAATCTATAATAATCTTATTTTGAAAGCTAATTTAGATAATTAATTTACAATTACATCATTTGATAGTTTTAAAATCTAATATAAAACTATAGCATTGATTAATAAACTGAAATCATGTTATTTTGAATTCACTTATTAACAACTAAAAACCTAGCCCTGATAGAAGCGGCATCCTTTTGGAAGCGATAGCGACTAAAAGATACAGCGAATAGCAGGAAATAGCTCCTAAAAAAATAGATATGAAAAACTTTAACCCCGCAGACAACATTCAAGATTTACAATACTTTGGAGAATTTGGTGGTGTAAATCCATCGATTTCTGATTCATCTACTTACACTTTCCTTTCGGCGAAAACCATGTTCGACACTTTTGAGGGAAATATGGAAGGATGCTACTTATATTCTCGCCATTCTTCGCCTAGTAATTTGTATTTAGACAAAGCTTTGGCAGCGATGGAAGGAACTCAATCGGCTAATGTATCGGCATCAGGAATGGGAGCTATTACTCCTACTCTATTACAATTATGTGGAACGGGTGATCATATTGTTTCTAGCAGAACTATTTATGGAGGAACGTATGCGTTTTTGAAAAATTTTGCTCCAAGATTAGGCATTACAACGGCATTTGTAGATATTACAAAACTTGACGTTGTAGAGAATGCGATCACTTCAAATACTAAAGTTTTGTATTGTGAAACTGTGAGTAATCCCTTGCTTGAAGTAGCGGATATTGAGGGTTTATCCAAAATTGCAAAACGTCATAATTTAACGCTTGTGGTTGATAATACTTTTTCACCCCTATCCGTTTCTCCAGCAAAATTAGGCGCTGATATTGTGATTCATAGCTTAACAAAATACATTAACGGAAGTAGTGATACGGTAGGCGGAGTAACGTGTGCCTCTACTGAATTTATTAATAGTTTAAAAAATGTAAATAGTGGTGCTAGTATGTTGCTTGGGCCAACAATGGATAGTATGCGTTCGGCGAGTGTAATGAAAAATTTGCGTACACTACATATTCGTATGAAACAACACAGCCATAATGCCATGTATCTTGCAGAACGTTTTGAAAAAGACGGATTAATAACTGTTTATCCAGGTTTAGAAAGTCATCCGAGTCATAAAATCTACAAAACGATGATTAATCCAGAATATGGTTTTGGAGGAATGATGACACTAGATGTTGGCACTTTGGCAAAAGCCAATGCTTTAATGGAATTAATGCAGTCTAAAAACTTGGGGTATTTAGCTGTGAGTTTAGGATTTTATAAAACTTTATTTAGTGCTCCAGGAACCTCAACATCGAGCGAAATTCCAATGGAAGAACAAATAGAAATGGGATTGACAGATGGTTTAATTCGTTTTTCTATAGGTTTAGATAATGATATCGAAAGAACGTATCAGATGATGAAAGCTTGTATGGTTGAATTAAATATTCTAGCTTCATAAACTTGAAATTCTTGTATAAAAGTAAAGCCTGTATTTTATTACAGGCTTTTTCTTTTGATAAAATCATTAAAAATTTTCGTTGGAATTGGGTACTAAAAGATATTCATTTTGAATAATTATTTTCTAGATTAATTCAATTGTTTTACAGGATAAATCATGATTTTTTTAGCCATTTGCATAAAACTTTTTCTAAATCTAATTTGATAATTGGTTTGGGTAAATAATCATTCATTCCCGCAACAAGACACTTTTCTTTATCTCCAACTAAAATTCCTGCCGTAATTGCAATGATTGGAATATTTTCAGAATCTTTTAATTCTCTAATTTCTTGTGTTGCTTCATATCCATTTTTATTGGGCATTTGAATATCCATTAAAATAACATCGGGTTTCTCTTTTTTATAAATTTCAACTGCTTCGTTACCATCATATGCCTCAAAAATAGTACAGTTAGAAATAATTCGTTTTACTAATGTTTTTGCCAAAAGCATGTTGATCTTATTATCCTCAACTATCAATACTTTGATACCATCAAGAATTGTTGTAGGCTCATCACTAATAATTGGTACTAGTTTTGGCATTAATTGTAAGGTGTCTTTATTTTTTACTTTTTTAAATTTAACAATAAAGAAAAAATCACTTCCATCTCCGTATTTACTAATTAACTGTAATTTACTATCCATCAAACCCGCTAGCTGATTTGAAATAGCCAAACCTAATCCGGTGCCACCAAATTTACGATTGGTTGAGTTATCCTCTTGAACAAAAGATTGAAATATCTTCTCATTATTAGCCATTTTGATTCCGACACCAGTATCTTTTACAGAAAATTTAATAGTAGTGTATTTTTTTTCATCCGAAGGAATTTCATTAATATCAAGATGAATTTCTCCAAAACTGGTAAACTTAATTGCGTTACTCAATAAATTGACTAATATTTGTTTTAATCGAATGGAATCGGCTAGAATATAGTTTGGAATAGTTTTATCAATACTTAAAATCAAAGCAACTCTTTTCTGATTGGCTTGAAATTTAAATAAGTTAATAATTTGAGTGGCTAATTTATTGAGATTTACTTTTTCTATATTAAGTTCTAATTTCCCAGACTCAATTTTAGAAAAATCCAAAACATCATTGACAATTTCCATTAGCGATATAGCAGATTCATTGACAGTATTCATATATTCTGCCTGATTTTTCTTGAGATCAGATTTAACCAATAAATGGGTAAAACCAATAATACCATTTAATGGAGTTCTAATTTCATGACTCATGTTGGCTAAGAAATCACTCTTCGCTTTATTGGCAGATTCCGCTAATTCTTTGGCATTAAGTAACTCCATTTCCAACACTTTTTGTTCGGTAATGTCTAAAAAACTAACTACAATTTCGATGATGTTTCCGTAATGATCTACATCAGGATATCCGTTGACCAACAACCAAATTAGATCTTGAGTATTGGAACGAGTAACTCCTAATGTGAAATTTTTTAGAGGTTCTTTATTTCTAATAATTTGGCTTACAGGGAAATTATCTAACTCCATAACCGTTTTATCTTCATTTAGAAATTTCCAAGTAGAATCAAAAGCTGAAATACCTATGATTTGATCATCCCTTAATCCTAATAATTCTGCTGCTTTTTTATTGGCAACCACAACAGAAGTATCAGCTGCATGAACCACAATACCGGCATCGAGATTATTAAGTAAACCTCTGTAACGCTCTTCACTTTTAAAAAGTGCAGAATCTGATTCTTTGGCCGTTGTTATATCACGACATAAACATATAAAATGGGTTTCATCATTAAAATTTTCTTTCATTGGAGCGACAGAAAGTTCAAACCAATGCAGACCACTTTTAAGTTGTAGTGTATATTGTTTTCCTGCTGAAAAGCCTTTTTCATAAGCTTCGTTAATAGCCGATAAACATATATTAGCTGCATCTAAAGGAAGTATATCTGTAAATTTCTTTCCCAAGAAAAATTGTGCTGGCATTGCTAATAAATCATTACGACGGGAATGATAATTGTAAATTTCACCATTCAAATCTACTTCAAACAATAAATCAGGAATAGCACCAAGAATGGCTTCCATTTTTTTATTCATTTTCTTGAAGTCATCATTTATTTTTTTGCGTTCGGTAATATTACGAACAATAGCTACTATTCGGCCATCAGCAATCATTTTGGCTGTAATTTCTACATCAATTAGAGTTCCATCTTTACGCAGCATAGTGCGTTCTAGTAAAGTTCTTTTTCCATTTAATAATTCCTCAAATAGTATGGGTCTCGCTTTAAGTTCTTTATTAGTGTATAATTCTTTTATATTTTTACAGCAAAGTTCCTGATTGGTATATCCCAACATTTGGCATGCACTATCATTTACTTCTAATAAATCACCCGAAATATCATTAATAAAAATAGCATCTGAGGCTTGCTCGACCAAACTTCGATATTTATCTTCACTACTAATAAGTTGCTCTTTAATATTTTTTAATTCTGTGACTTCAATCATGGCTCCATTTAGCCTAATTGCTCTACCTTCCTCATCTCTGGATATAATTCCTCTGTCATAAAAAATTCCATAAGTGCCATCTGCTTTTTGAAAACGAAATTCATCAGACCATAAACTTACGTCGCTTGCATAGGAATCATCCATTTTTTTGGTTACTCTTTCTCGATCATCGGGATGCACTCTTGAACGCCAAATTATACTGTTATTAACACCTGTACGGTTGGTACTACCGAAACCCAAAAGTTCTACAAATCTTTTGTTATTCCAACTTTCACCCGTTATCAAGTCAACTTCAAAAACGGCATCGTTTGTAGCGGCCGATATCATTTCATATCTTTCGTTAGCAATTTTTATTTTTTGTTCTGCCTTTTTAATATCAGAAAGGTCTAATCCCATTCCTAAAATTCTCTTTTTCCCTTTGTATTCAAGACAATGTGAATTAATATAAAATGGAATTTTACTTTTATCTTTGGTAAAAAGTTCAATTTCTATTCCAGGTGAATTTTTCTCAAACAGTGATTTTATTCTACTTTGTATTTTATCCTTAAAGTCTATATCATAAAAATCAACTGGTTTCATCTTAGCAATTTCCTCCGTGTTGTATCCTGAAACTGTTTCGAAATTTTTGTTCCATCTACTAATAATTCCTTTTTCATCATAGAGATAAAAAATGCCTGGAAGATTATTAATTATCATTTCCGAGAGCTGTTTTTCTTCTAAAATAGCATCTTCGGCAAGCTTACGCTCCGTAATATCAGTCACGGTACCTATATATCCTATGATTTTATTTTTAAGATTTCGTTCTGGCATGGCTTTACCAATAACCCAAGCAATGGATCCGTCGGGACGAACAAAACGAAATTCTGATAAAGATAATTCTTGATTACTGGAAGCATTTTTCCATCCTTCAATCAATGAAGCTCTATCTTCTATATGAACCGCCTTAAACCAATCCTTTCCTATGGCTTCCTCATAGGACAAACCAGAAACTTGACACCAGTAAGGATTAACATAAGTTGTAGCTCCGGCTAAATCAGTTCTAAATATTCCAACTTGAGAAACTACTGTTAGCGTATGGTATCTTTTTTCGCTTTCTAAAACTTCCTCTTCTGCTTTTTTTCTTAATAATTCTTTTTCAAAAATTTCTAACGCAAAAGCAACATCGCTGGTAGCACCTACTAAAAGTTGAATTTGTTCTGCATCAAAAAAGTTTTTCTCATCTGCATAAAAAGAAAAAGCTCCAATTGTTTTACCAAACTTTTTTATTGGTACCGACATTAAAGAATTATAACCACACAATAATGCATGTTCTTTCCAGGGCAACATCATGGGATCGTTTTCAATATCATTACATACAATATATTGATTTTCTCTGATAGAACGACCTGCAGGTCCTCTCCCTAAAGGTCCATCTTCTATAGAGATTGTTTTTATTTTAGAAAAATAATCATTATCAATTCCTTCCATTCTTACAGGAACGATTTGATGATTTGTTTCATCTAAAAGTCCAATCCAAACCATTTTAAACTTGCCTAATGCTACAGCAATCTTACAGGCTTCTCTAAATAGCGTTTCTTGATCTACTGTTCTAACAATCATTTGATTCATCTGACTTATAAAGGAATAAAGTCTATTGGCCTTGATTATTTTTTGCTTTGTAGAAATTCTCTGAGTTATATCTGTGACAATACCGTGACAAATTACAGTACCTTCTGGCTCAACAACAGGCAAAGAATTGACATCGTGCCAGACTAAACCTTTTTGCGGATGAAAATAACGGTATTCACATTTTAATGGAACTAATTTTAATTTAGTTTCTCTTATACTTGAAACTACTTTTTCATAATCAAGTGGATGTATGAGTTTAAATATTTTATTGGCATCATTTTTAATTTCTTCAAACGAAAAACCATATATATCTTGTATTGCATTACTAGCATAAGAATAATGTAAAGCTCCATCTGCGGTTTGTCGCATCGAATATATTAAACCCGGTGAAGTTGCAGCAATTTTATCAAATTTTTCTTTTTCACTTACAATAGTGTCATGAGCAATTTTAGCTTCTGTTACCTCTTTTAAATTCAAAATGATGCCACCAACATTAGGATCTAAAATTCTATTATTCAAAACTCCTTGTAACCAAATATAATGTCCATTTTTATGTTTAATTTGAACAAGTATTGGTATTGGTATTCCGGGATTTTCAAGAGATTTCTCTATATTTTTTTTGACATAATCAAAGTAATCGGGATGAAAGTAGTCTGAATTTTTGATTATTTTAAATTCGCCATCTGAATATCCTGTAATTCGCTCTGACGAAGAACTTCTAAAAATAGTATTGAGATCTTTATCTAATATGGCAATAATCCCATCATTATATTCTACTAGAGCACGAAATCTTTTTTCATTTTGCTCAATCTTTTTCTCTGTATTTTTCTTTTCTGTAATATTTTTAAAAAAACCCAGATATAATGTTTCAGAAAGTTTTACAACATCAAGAAAACACCATATTTGTTCCCCATTTTTACGACGAATTCTTTCTTCGCCTTTCATCATTCCTGTTTTCTTTAACAACTGGAATTTAGCAATTGAATGATCAAGATCATTACTAAAAGAAAGTTCCCCAAATTTCATTTTCAACAGTTCTTCTTTAGAATAACCCGTCAATTGAATGGCAGCTTCATTGACTTCTAAATAATTTCTTTCATTGTCGATTACAAAAACTCCATCAGGAGCATTAGCAATGTAATTCTTAAACTTTGCATTGCTTTCTTGCTCAAATAATTTCAGTTTAAAGTCGGTTAAAGCCTTTTCCTGACTTTTAAGCGCTTTTTGAGCGCTTTTTTTCTCTGTAATATCTTGTGTATTTCCTCGTAAGGCTATAACGAATCCTTCTTTATCAATTAATGGAGTAACGATTGAACGAAACCATTTTTTATTACCATTTGACAGAGTGACCTTTTTCTCTACTTCAAATGGTAGTTTATTAATGAGTGATTGCTCAATTTTATTAAAAAAATATTTTTTGTTTTGTTCTGAATAAATACTTGTAAATTCTTCAAAGAGGTTTTGATCGGAGAATGTTTCTATTTCATAGAGTACATATAACTCTTGAGACCAAATCATTTTTTGATCTTGCATGTCTAGTTCCCAACTGCCTATTTTAGCAATTTTTTGAGCATCACTAAGTAATTTTTGATTTGAAAGTAGGTGCAGTTGACTCTTTTTAATTTCCGAAATATCTTTACCTATTCCATAAACAAATTCCTGTGTGGGAGACAAAGTGATTGTCCATTCTATCGTAACAATATCTCCATTCTTTTTTATATAGCGATTTTCAAAGTAAATCGAAGATTGAAACTTTGATAATAACACCAATTCTTCATTTGTCTTATAGCGATCATCAGGATGAATAAAGTTCTGAAGAGGATTGGATAGTAATTCCTCTAAGCTATATCCTAAGGTTTTTAGAAAAGCGAGATTGGTCTCTTTAATAAACCCATCAAAGCCAGCGATGCAAACTAAATCTTGAGATCCTTTTTGGTAAAAATCAAAGTTTAAGAAAGATTGCTCCTTTTGTAATAGCCTATTTATTTCTAGATCCTTATTTCTTAACAGATCAAGTAAATCATTGTAGGTAGGCTCGTCATTATTCATGCTTATGAATTTGATTAAAAGTTAAATATAACAAAATAATATTGTAAATAAAAAATGAAAAACTTAAATATTTTTTAACACTAAATACTTAAACCTGAAATAATACTTCATTAGCATTGCAATAAAATTGAATCTCAAAAAAAGAAGTAGAAAACCTCTTTTGTTAATTAATATAATTTGAAACTTTAGCTTTTAAATTATAAAGTAAGCTACAATTTTATAGACAACAGTTATTGCTCAACAGCATAATTAAAAAATTAATAAAAAAAATTAATAACATTTGTATATACAAATAAAAAAAGTGTTACATTTGTACCAACAAATTACATATAGTTAAAATATGAAAATTGAAGAGGTTTTAAAGTCAACAGTACCGATGGATAATTCTAAAAAAATCATCCTAAATATTTTGTACACGCAGAGTATGATTACCGATAAATTTAATGAAATACTTAAATCTTATGATATCTCCGGAGAACAATATAATGTACTTCGAATATTAAGAGGTCAAAAAGGAAATCCTGCAAATATGTCGATGATACAAGAACGAATGCTGGCTAAAACGAGTAATACCACCCGATTAGTTGACAAACTGTTATTAAAAGATTTCGTTACCCGAAAAGTTTGCCCAGAAAACAGACGTAAAATAGAAGTTCTAATTACCCAAAAAGGATTAGATATACTAAAAGATCTTGATCCTAAAGTAATACAGCACGAGCAGTTTTTTTCAAATAACTTAAGTTCAGACGAAATTATTCAGTTAAACTATTTATTAGAGAAATTTAGAAACCAATAACGTATAAAAACAACATGAATACCTTTATAGAAAATCAAAATTGGAGATACGCTACAAAAAAATTCGATAGCTCCAAAAAAATAACAAATGAAGAAATTGCTATCCTAAAAGAAGCTATACGTTTAAGTTCTTCTTCTTACGGATTACAACCATATAAAATTATTATTGTCGAAAATCCAGAATTAAGAGCCCAATTGCAACCAGCGGCTTGGGGACAATCACAAATAGTAGATGCTTCGCATATCATTATTTTTGCTAATGAGTTAAATTTTGGAGTAACTGGAATTGACAGTTATTTTAAAAATGTTAGTGAAACAAGAAATGTTACTCTTGAAAGCATGAAAGGCTACATTGATTTTATGAAAAAGACGATCACAGCACTATCAGAAGATGAAAAAAACAACTGGTCTGCCAAACAAACCTATTTGGCTTTAGGGAATCTTTTGAATGCGGCGGCTGACTTAAAAATTGATGTTACTCCAATGGAAGGTTTTGTTCCAGCTCAAGTTAACCAAGCATTAGGACTTGATAAATTAGGACTGAACGCCACATTAATAGCAACTCTTGGCTACAGACATGAGGAAGATGCTACACAACATTTCAAAAAAGTTAGAAAATCAAACGAAGAATTATTTATTACTCTATAATTATTAAACCTTAAATTAAATTTACAAAAAAAATGAAAAATTTTAAAGCAATTGCATTAGCATTAGTAGTAGTTTTAGCTACAACATCAGTATCAGCACAAACAAAAAAAGTAGATGTTACAAAAAGTACAATCAACTGGACAGGGAAAAAAGTAACAGGACAACATGAAGGAACAGTAAACCTAAAAGACGGTAGTCTTGTTTTTAAAGGGAAAAATGTTGTAGGTGGTGCATTTACAGTAGACATGAATTCAATGATTGTAACTGACTTAAAAGAAGGACAAGGTAAAGAGAAATTAGAAGGTCACTTAAAAGCGGATGACTTTTTTGGAACTGATAAATTTGCTACAGCTACTTTAGTTTTCAAAAAAATTGTTACTAAATCACCTAATTTATATACCGTAACTGCTGATTTAACAATAAAAAACATTACTAAACCAGTAACTTTTGATCTTGCTACAACAGCAAATACTGCTACAACTAATTTAAAAATTGACAGAACTAAATATGATATTAAATATGGTTCTGGAAGTTTCTTTGATAACCTAGGAGACAAAGCTATCAATGATAATTTCGATTTAACTGTAGCTTTAAAATTCTAATTTACAAAACACCATTTTACAAACCCCAGCAAGAAATTGTTGGGGTTTTATTTTTTTGAATAAGAAAAAATAATACCATTTATAAAAAAAATTAACATTTGATCTATTTGAATAATCAAATTACATTTATATATTTGTTGCAATAAAATAAAACATGAACACAATTTTAAACAATACTTGGTGGTGGAACAATTTACGTCAAACGTCGTGAACTAAGCTCCTATAGTATTATTTGAACTATAAATATAAAAGGCTTGTCATCACGACAAGCCTTTTTTTTGTGCCAATAAAATAGTAATTATTAAATTTATTTCTCTTGAAACAGTATATCTTAAATACAAAACACAAACAAATTCTCGCTGATACGATCACTCCAGTGAGTGTATATCTTAAAATTAGAGATAAATTCCCGAATAGTTTGTTATTAGAAAGTAGTGATTACCACGGTAATGATAATAGCTTCTCTTACATCTGTTGTAATCCTATTGCTTCGATAAAAATTGAAAATGAGACTATCTCTAAAACGTATCCTGACGGAAATGTTGAGAAAATAATTATCGACTCAAATACCGATATACCGCAAATCATTGAGGAGTTTTCACATCAATTTAAATCAGAGAAAAATGATTTTAAATTCATCAATAACGGATTATTTGGATACATTTCGTATGATGCCGTTCGTTATTTTGAAAAAGTAGCTATTGCCAAAAAAGAAAATAGTAATACGATTCCTGATGTCTATTATGCAGTTTATCAAAATATTATTGCGATTAATCATTTCAAAAATGAAGCATATATTTTTTGTCATAGTGTCGATGATAGAAACAACATTTCAGAAATTGAGCAATTACTGCAATCCCGAAATATTGCTTCTTATAAATTCAGTAAAGAAGGAGAAGGTTTCTCTAATTTAACAGACGAGGAATTTAAGCACAATGTTTCTTTAGCTAAAAAACATTGTTTTAGAGGCGATGTTTTTCAATTGGTGTTATCCAGACGATTTACTCAAGGTTTTAAAGGAGATGAGTTTAATGTATATCGCGCCTTGAGAAGCATAAACCCTTCACCCTATTTATTCTTTTTTGATTATGGCGATTTTAAAATATTTGGATCTTCTCCTGAAGCTCAAATTATCGTAAAAGATCGTAAAGCGGAAATCCATCCTATTGCAGGAACATTCAAAAGAACAGGTGATGACGAAAAGGATGCCGTTCTTGCCAAACAATTATCAGAAGATAAAAAAGAAAACAGCGAACATGTAATGTTAGTAGATTTAGCCAGAAATGATTTGAGTCGCAATGGTCATGATGTGAACGTTGAAAAATACAGAGAAGTACAATTCTTCTCGCATGTAATTCATTTAGTTTCAAAAGTAACGGGACATTTACATGAAAAAGCCACAACCATGCAAGTAGTTGCCGATACATTTCCTGCGGGAACTTTGAGCGGAGCGCCTAAACATCGCGCTATGCAATTGATTGAAGACTACGAAAAAACAAATCGTAATTTTTATGGAGGAGCGATTGGCTTCATGGATTTTGAAGGTAATTTTAATCATGCTATAATGATTCGTACTTTCCTCAGTAAAAACCATCAATTGCATTCACAAGCCGGTGCAGGAATTGTTGCCAGCTCTGATGAAGAAAGCGAAATGCAAGAAGTTTACAACAAGTTAAGAGCGTTAAATGCCGCTTTAGATTTAGCCGAAACAATATAAATCCCCTCCCAAGCCGTCCCCGAAGGGGAGGAAGACGAGACTAAAAAATTTTAAAATGGAAAATAAAAATACAACTAAACCAACAGTTCCAACTTCGGGGGCTACGGGAAAAATACTAGTCATAGACAATTACGATAGTTTCACATATAATTTAGTGCATTATCTCGAAGATTTAAATTGTGAGGTGACCGTTTTTAGAAACGATGAATTTGATATTGAAGAAATTGCAGCTTTTGATAAAATACTACTTTCTCCAGGCCCAGGAATTCCAGATGAAGCAGGATTGCTAAAAGAAGTAATTCGAGTATATGCTTCAACAAAAAGTATTTTTGGAGTCTGTTTAGGACAACAAGCGATTGGCGAAGTTTTTGGCGGAACACTTTCTAACTTAGATCATGTTTATCATGGAGTAGCAACAATGGTAAAAACAGTGGTTGACGATGAGCTTTTATTTGAAGGTTTAGGAAACGAATTTGAAGTAGGTCGCTACCATTCTTGGGTTGTAGATACTAATTTACCAGATGTTCTAGAAGCAACTTCTTTTGACGAAAATGGGCAGGTAATGTCGTTACGCCATAGAACTTTTGATGTCCGAGGCGTACAATTTCATCCTGAAAGCGTGCTAACACCAAATGGGAAAAAGATATTAGAAAACTGGGTAAAAAACTAATAATTAATAATTAGCAGTCCTTAAAAATCGGTTCCACTTTTATTTTTAAAAAATGAAAATAGTCAAAATCCATATTGTATTTATTTTACTACTTACTTTCAGTTTTATTTCTTGTCATCAAAATACGGAGCAAAAAATAGAAACTAGAAATTCTACGCAAAAAAAAATAACATTGGACTTGCTTAATTTACAAGCAAAAAATAAGTTAGGAAAAGATACCATTGTTACAATTATTAATGATCCTGTTTATCATAAAATAAAAAAATACAAAGCAGTAAACGCTGAAAAATTGCTTAAAAGCCAAGTTGAATTAAGTACAATTGATATAAAAAATACTAAAATTGTTTTTGAGTGTATTGACGGTTACAAACCCGAAATGCCATTAGAATTATTTTTGAACACCAAATCTTTCCTAGCCTTCCAAGATGTCGAAGCTCCAAAAGGTTTGAAATGGGAGAAAATAATTAAAAATGAAAACGAAATGGACGCTACGCCTTTTTATATCGTTTACGAATCCGTTTCTGAAAAAGATAGCCGTTACAAATGGCCTTATAATTTGATAAAAATTCATCTAGAACCTAGTAATACATCCCGTAATGAATTATTTCCTATAGATAATAAAAAAGTTGAGATAGGCTATAATTTATTTCAAAATCAATGTATTACCTGTCATGCCATCAATGAAATTGGAGGAACTATGGGCCCAGAATTAAACTATCCAAAAAGTGTTACCGAATATTGGAAGGAAAAAGAATTGGTTGCTTATATAGTTAATCCTGCCTCTTTTAGACATAAAGTAAAAATGCCGAATTTAGGAATAACCCAACAGCAGTCCCAAGAAATAGTTGATTATTTAAAATACATGGCACAACATAAAAAAAGCGAGTAGGATTTAATTAGCCTTAAAAAAGAATCCAAAATCATATATCCCATTTGAATCTTAAAAAAAAATGAAAAATATATTAAACAGATTGATCAATCATGAAACGCTTTCGAAGGAAGAAGCTAAAAATGTTTTAGTAAACATTTCCAACGGCAGTTACAATACTAGCCAAATTGCCTCTTTCTTGACTGTTTACATGATGCGTAGTGTAAGTATCGACGAACTTTCTGGGTTTCGTGAAGCTTTACTTGATTTGTGTATTCGCGTCGATTTATCGGCGTACAATACGGTTGATTTATGTGGAACGGGTGGCGACGGAAAAGATACTTTTAACATCTCTACTTTAGCATCATTTGTAGCTGCAGGAGCTGGAATTAAAGTTGCTAAACATGGAAATTACGGTCTCTCTTCTATTTCAGGATCTAGTAATGTCATGGAGAAATTAGGAATTAAATTCAGCAATGAATCTGATTTTCTAGAACGTAGTATTGACCAAGCTGGAATTGCAATTTTGCACGCTCCTTTATTTCATCCTGCGATGAAAAACGTAGGTCCCATCCGAAAAGAATTAGCAGTAAAAACCTTTTTTAATATGGTTGGGCCAATGGTAAATCCATCCTTTCCTCAAAATCAATTAGTAGGTGTTTTCAATTTAGAATTGGCAAGAATGTATGCCTATTTGTACCAAAATACAAACACAAATTTCACGATTTTGCATTCGCTTGATGGTTATGATGAGGTATCACTGACAGGACCAACGAAGATGATAACCAACAATCGAGAAGGAATGCTGAATCCAGAAGATTTTGGTGTTTCTCTTTTGGCGCAAAGCCAGATAGAAGGCGGAACTACTATTGATGAATCGGCGCAAATGTTTATTGATATTATATCAGGCAAAGGAACTGAAGCGCAAAATAACGTGGTTTGTGCCAATGCAGGAATGGCCATTGCGACGGTGACAAAATGTAGTCCTTTAGAAGGATTTCAAATAGCAAAAGAGAGTTTACTGTCTGGAAAAGGACTTTTATCTTTGAAGAAATTACAAGAATTGAGTAGATAAATACAAATTAAGAATGTAAGTGCTTGCAGTATAAAAATTTGCAAACAGATTAACACAGTATAAAAAATTAGTGCCTTTGCGCCTTAGTGGCAAAAGAAAGATTAAAAGAATTCCTTAGCAGTAAAAACAAATATGAATATACTTGACAAAATAATTATCGACAAAAAAAGGGAAGTCATTCTCAAGAAATCAATCATTCCAGTTTCTCAACTGGAAGCATCGATTTTCTTCGAAAAAAAGACTATTTCTTTGAGTAAAAGTTTAAAAAATAGCCCCTCAGGAATTATTGCGGAGCACAAACGTCGCTCTCCTTCTAAGGCAGAAATCAATTATGGTTTTACTGTCGAAGAAGTGGTAAAAGGATATGAAGAGGCTGGCGCTTGTGGAATTTCAGTTTTGACCGACGGAAAATATTTTGGTGGTTCGTTAGACGATTTACTTTTGGCTAGAGCCTCGGTCAATATTCCACTTTTACGTAAAGAATTCATCGTTGACGAATACCAAATATTAGAAGCAAAAGCCCACGGAGCCGATTTAATTTTACTAATTGCTGCAGTTTTAACTCGTGAAGAAATCAAATCACTATCTGAATTTGCAAAAAGTTTAAACCTAGAAGTTTTACTAGAAGTACACAATCAGGAGGAATTAGAAAAATCGATAATGCCAACACTAGATATGATTGGCGTAAATAACAGGAACCTAAAAACATTCGAAGTGAGTTTAGATTTCAGCAAGCAATTAGCAGCACAAATTCCAGATGATTTCGTAAAAGTATCAGAGAGTGGCATCTCTTCAATTGAAGCAATAACCGAATTAAAGCCATTTGGTTACAAAGGTTTCTTAATAGGAGAAAATTTTATGAAAACGGATAATGCTGGAAAAGCAGCCAAAGAGTTTATTAGTGAAATTTAATCCTCCTACCCCCGAAGGGGGAACTAGCTACAGATAAATAAATTTTAGTATGCAATCATTTTCAAGAAATAATAACAATAAAAATTGCGGTACAAATCCGCCGCAACAACTCCCCCTTCGGGGGGCGGGGGGATTTGGGATCAAAATCTGCGGCATGAAATATCCTGAAAACATACTCGAAGTAGCATCGCTCCTACCCGATTATATGGGATTTATTTTCTGGGCAAAATCAAGTCGTTATTTTGATGGAATTATTCCAATTTTACCGAAATCAATTAAGAAAACTGGGGTTTTTGTAAATGAAACTATAGACGTAATTTTGGCGAAAGCCAAAAAACACGATTTACAAGCCATTCAATTGCACGGCTTAGAATCAGTTGCGTTCTGTAAAGAATTAAAAAATAAAACGCATACTGAAATCGAAATTATAAAAGTGTTTTCAGTTGAAAATAGCTTTGATTTTGAACTTTTAAAACCTTATGAAACCGTTTGTGATTACTTCCTTTTTGACACTAAAGGAAAATTACCGGGAGGAAACGGAACAACATTCGATTGGAAAACACTTGAAAATTATCCTTCTACAAAACCCTTTTTTCTAAGCGGCGGAATTGGAATTGAGGAATTACAAAGTGTACAAGAAATATTGAAAACAAAATTACCTATTCATGCCATTGACGTCAATAGCAAATTTGAAATAGAACCCGGATTAAAGAATGTAGAATTATCTAAAGATGCGATCATTCGTATCTCAAATATAAAACAATAAAAAGAAAAAAACATGTCATACCACGTAAACGAAAAAGGCTATTACGGAGAATTTGGAGGTGCCTTCATTCCAGAAATGTTATACCCAAATGTCGAAGAACTACGCCAAAACTATTTAAAAATAACAGCGGAACCTGAATTCCAAGCTGAATTTGATGCTTTGCTAAAAGAATATGTGGGTCGTCCTACACCGCTTTATTTTGCAAAACGCTTATCAGAAGAATACAACACTAAAATCTATCTAAAAAGAGAAGATTTGTGTCATACGGGAGCGCACAAAGTCAATAACACCATCGGCCAAATTCTTTTAGCAAAACGATTAGGTAAAACCAGAATCATTGCTGAAACGGGTGCAGGACAACACGGTGTTGCAACCGCTACTGTTTGCGCGCTTATGGGATTAGAATGCATTGTGTACATGGGCGAAGTCGATATTAAGCGTCAAGCGCCAAACGTGGCTCGTATGAAAATGTTGGGCGCCGAGGTTCGTCCGGCAATGTCAGGGTCTAAAACTTTAAAAGATGCTACTAATGAAGCCATTCGCGATTGGATTAATAATCCCGTTGATACGTACTATATTATTGGCTCCGTGGTGGGACCGCATCCGTATCCAGACATGGTAGCGCGTTTTCAAAGCGTAATTTCTAAGGAAATCAAAGAACAATTATTAGAAAAAGAAGGCCGTGAAAACCCGGATTATGTGGTTGCTTGCGTTGGTGGTGGTAGTAATGCTGCCGGAACCTATTACCATTTCCTTGATAATGAAGAGGTAAATATAATTGCTGTCGAAGCTGCCGGTTTAGGCGTTCATTCTGGCGAAAGTGCTGCTACATCAGCCTTAGGAAAAGTAGGTGTTATTCACGGTAGTAAAACATTGTTGATGCAAACTACAGATGGACAAATCACAGAACCCTACTCTATTTCTGCAGGGCTAGATTATCCAGGAGTTGGCCCTATGCACGCGCATTTGTTCGCTACAGGAAGAGCCCAATTTGTGTCTATTACAGATGATCAAGCCATGCAATGGGGAATCAAATTGTCTAAAATGGAAGGCTTAATTCCCGCTATAGAAAGCGCGCACGCGTTTGCCGTTCTGGACGAAATGAAATTTAAACCAGAGGACATTGTAGTGATCAATCTTTCCGGCCGAGGCGATAAAGATTTGAATACATATATCGATTATTTTAAATTATAAAAGATTTTTTGGGGCGTTTCCCCGCTTTCACTAGCGTTACAGCGGCGGGCGGGCTTTTCGTTGCAATCTTTTCCTTTTTTAAGAAAAAAAGGAAAAGGATTTACACTGCAATCCCTTACGCGAATCCAATAAAACAACTTATATAGTTTTTAAAAACTTGACGGTCAAAAAACAAATTAATTCTCTTTAAAATCTAATAATTCAAATACTTAAAGATTGTTAAAAGAGTAGAAAAAAAATATAAAATGAACAGAATAAATAAAAAATTACAAGAAAGCAAAAAGATATTTTCCATCTATTTCTCTGCCGGATATCCTAATTTAAACGATACCGTTCAAATCATTCAAGATTTAGAAAAAAATGGCGTCAATATGATCGAAATTGGTTTACCTTTCAGTGATCCTTTGGCAGATGGACCAACAATTCAAGCCAGCTCAACACAAGCGCTCCATAACGGAATGACCACTCAAGTTTTGTTTGATCAACTAAAAGACATCCGAAAAACAGTAACCATTCCTTTAGTGATTATGGGCTATTTCAATCCTATGTTACAATACGGAATAGAAAATTTTTGCCAGAAATGTGCCGAAATAGGAATTGATGGATTAATTATTCCGGACCTTCCTGTTGATGTTTACGCGGATGAATACAAAGCAACCTTTGAAAAATACGGATTAAAAAATATATTTCTAATCACGCCACAAACTGCAGTAGAACGCATTAACTTTATAGATAGTGTCTCTGATGGATTTATTTATATGGTGAGTTCGGCAAGTGTTACAGGATCACAAACTGGTTTTGGTGCGGAACAAGCTGATTATTTCAAACGCATCTCTGACATGAACTTAAAAAACCCACAAATAATTGGTTTTGGAATTAGCAATAAAGAAACCTTTAACCAAGCCACTCAATATGCTAAAGGTGCCATTATAGGAAGTGCTTTTATCAAACATCTAACCGAAAATGGAACTGGAAAAATCAAGGAATTTGTAGAGGAGATAATTTAAATTTTATTTTTTGATAATCAAAAACGGCATTTAAAAATTGTTTTAACTGCCGTTTTTTTTTATACGCATAACAACATTTTTCTTATGGTAAAACTGCATAAATATAAATTTGTAAGAAATTATTATATATATTTGAAATAAAGTAATGTAGGAACGTTTCTATACTTATCTACCCTGATTTGGTGATTTAGGAACGATAAAGTCATACATATATACAAGTTGTTCGTCAGTTTGGCGGAATGAAATAGAATTCACTAAATTAA
>NZ_JACFTC010000010.1:0-76515 GCF_014281985.1 Flavobacterium sp. GP15 | reverse complement strand
TATTTTTAATTAAAAGTATTGTGGGATCAATCTCAAAAGTTGGGTATTATCCGAAAATATTAGATTATGGATCAATACAAATTGTTATGGGAAATATTAAAATCTAGATATTTGTGATTTCAAATTCTACCAAATGCAAGATTTCTATAGCAAACTAATCAAGTTAATATTAACCGAAATCATTGTTGACTATTTTGTGTTAATATGTTTTAAAAAGCAAGAAGAGACACTAAGGCTCATAACGATAGTAAAAAGTATGCATAGATATTCGTTAGATTAAAAAGGAAAAACGCTATGTTCCTCAAACCTCTAAATTAAGATCTAAAAGGTTTTACCTATTATATTAATGTATTTATTGTTGCTTGTATAGTTAATTTAATTTGAGTTTTCAATATTTTTTATTTAGAAGGAATATCAAAACGATATATTGCTTCTACTTTTAAAAAAGCAGAACTATTTAAATTTGTATTTAACTTTATTCGATTATCTCCAATTTTTATTGGTGTTATTGATAGATCAATTTTATCACCTTCGGTATAAACATCATATTTATTAGTTGAAAAGCCAAATTTTAGTCGAAGCAGAAGGTTATTATACAATGAATTATTCTGTATGTATGATGAAGATTCAAGAGTTCGATTTTCGGTGTAAGTTGTTTTTTTATTTTCCTCATGTATCTTATATGTTTCTGAAACTCCTTTGTAGTCAATACCTAATTTTGTTTTACTTGAAATTTTATAATTCATATCAAAAAGCCCCGGTAGTAAAGCACTAATTTCAAAATTAGAACTAGGACTAATGTAATATATTCCTACCAATGGCGTAATATAGAAACCATAGGCTTCATTACCTGCATATACCCCAAATTTATAATTTAATCTCTTATTTTTTTTATAAGTCCACAATGCAATTCCACCAGCATAAATATCTTTAAAACTTAGTTTTTTATAATCTGATGAAACTACAGGTAGTAGTATGTATGTACCATTCCAGTTATCTGAATGCTGACTTGTTATACCTAATTTAATACGATTATAAAATAATTTAGTATTGTCAGTATTAGTGAATAATTGTAATTCCTTGATACTAAAATCAAATCCAGTAATAAGTGCTGTTTTTTGGTTAAGTACAATTGGTAAAGTTAATTTAGCATCAAAAATGCTAATATTCGACGTATCTAAAGTATTTTTAAAAGAAGTTTTTTCAGTCTTCGAATAACTGACACTTAATACATCTACATATTCTTGAGCTTTAGTTAGTAGAGGAATAAATAAAAAGAGTAAAATAAGTGTTTTTCGCATTATATAAATATAACTGTTTTTATAATATGTTTTTTTTAATTTACCGTTAATGTATTCATTATTAGTATTTATAATTTGAGTTTTATATTAAAATATTTTTCTTGATAATTTATATTTGATTATAATTCTTTTTTAAAATTAGTATACTAATTTTCAATTGTTTTTTTTGAATTTATAGTTTTGAAATTTACTTTCTATTCGCAATTAATTAAATTCTTACAATACATTATTTTAAAAAAAATATTAATAATAAGTAAGACTAATTTTTAGATTTTTATCAAGTTAATAATTCATTAAATTAAGAGTCTTATAGTAGTGTCTAAAGTTTGATTGGATTTTAAATTGTATTTTTGTTTAAATTAAAAATTATAATATGAAAAAAATTATTTTCTTTTTGGTATTTATTTTATCGGTTAGTTCGCAAGCTCAACAACGACCAAAATTAGTTGTTGGAATAGTGGTAGATCAGATGAAAATGGAGTATTTATATCGCTTTTCTGATGATTTTTCGCCAAATGGTTTTAAAAGATTAATCAATAATGGTTACGTTTTTCAAAACATGCATTATAATTATATGCCTACTTACACTGCACCAGGACATGCTTCAATCTATACAGGGGCAACTCCTTCAACGCATGGAATTGTAGGTAATGAGTGGTTTAGTCGTACTCTGGGAAAACAGATGTATTGTACAGATGATGCTAGTGTCGCTACAATAGGTGATGGTACAAAAGAAGAAGGTGAAATGTCTCCTAAAAATCTACAAGCAACTACTATAACTGATGAACTTAAAATGGCAACTAATTTTAAAGGAAAAGTTATTGGAATAAGTATGAAAGACAGAGGAGCTATATTGCCAGCTGGACATTTTGCTGATTGGGCATTTTGGTTCAGTAAAACAGGAGCTTTTATTTCTAGTTCTTTTTATGGAAAAGAATTACCTAGCTGGGTAACTAAATTTAATTCTGAAAAAAGATTTATGCCTTATATAAATAAAGGTTGGGATTTGTATAAGTCTGTAGCTACATACAATGAAAGTATGGTAGATAATAATCCTTATGAAGGGAAACTTTATAAAAGTGAAACTCCAACAATGCCATACAATCTTAAAGATATGTATGATAAAAATGGTGCAGGAGTTATCCGTTCAACTCCTTTTGGGAATGATTTATTAGCCGAATTTGCTAAGGAAGCTATTGCAAAAGAAGAATTAGGTAAAGATAATATTACAGACTTTTTAGCAGTAAGTTTTTCTAGTACTGATTATGTAGGTCATTTATTAGGACCACGTTCGATGGAACTACAAGACACTTATTTACGTTTGGACCAAACAATTGCTGATTTTTTAACTTATTTAGACAAAACAGTGGGTAAGGATAATTATTTACTTTTCTTGACTGCGGATCATGCTGGTGCTGAAAATGTTAATTATTTGAAAGATAATAAATATGCGGTAGATTATATAAATCCGAAAGACATTCGTAAAAGTCTTTCTGACTTCTCTACAAAAACTTTTGGCACGGATCTAATTCTTAATTATTCCAATTTTAATTTGTTCTTTAATAAAGAAATTATTAAGTCAAAAGGATTAGAATTGAGCAAAGTAAAACAAGCTTTTAAAGATTTTCTAATGACACAAGACTATATGAAACGTGTTTATACAGAGGAAGAGATTTTAGCTTCAACAGGTGCTGATTATTATTTAAATTTTATCACTAAAGGATATGATACTACTCAAAATGGTGATTTAGTTTTATTGCAAAAACCAGGTTATTCAGAGCACGGAGCATTGGGAACTTCACATGGTACTCCTTATTCCTATGATACACATGTGCCAGCTATTTTTTACGGATGGAATATTAAACAAGGTGAATCTTATTCTAAGAAAGAAATTACATCAATAGCGCCAACAATAGCTCAAAAGATTAAAATTACTTTCCCTAATGGAACAGAATCTCATGTATTAGAAGAGGTTTTAAACAAATAATTACTTTAAAAAAAAAGCTGTATCATTTGATGCAGCTTTTTTTTATTGTTGTATTTTTTATTTTCTTTAGAAAAAAAACGGCTCTATATTAAATGTAGTGCCGTTTTATATTGTAAATTAAATTTATACTTTGGTAACAGTTGTTGGTAATGGTATTTGATTTTTTAATAAATCTTCAAAAGTTTCATGAGCTCTGATTAAATGTCCTTCACCATTCATCCATAAAACTTCTGCAGGTTTGTAACGAGAATTATAATTGGAAGCCATTGAGAAACAATAGGCTCCTGCATTCCTAAAACTTAAAATATCACCTTCTTTAATTTCTGAAATTCTTCTGTTGTTGGCAAAAGTGTCGGTTTCACAAATATATCCAACCACAGAATAGAAGCGTTCTTTTCCTTTGGGATGTGAAATGTTTTCAATGTGATGTTGTGAACCGTATAACATAGGTCTTATTAAATGATTGAAGCCACTGTCAATACCAGCGAAAACCGTAGATGTAGTTTGTTTTACCACATTCACTTTTGCTAAAAAATAGCCTGCTTCACTCACTAAAAATTTTCCAGGTTCAAATATTAGTGTTAATTCTTTTCCATATTCTACACAAAAAGCATTGAATCTTTTAGATAATTTTTTACCTAACTCTTCTATATCTGTCTCTATATCATCTTTTTTATAGGGTACTTTAAAGCCGCTTCCGAAATCAAGAAATTCAAGATTTTTGAAGTTTTTAGCAGCATCAAATAAGATTTCAGCAGCATACAAAAATACTTCAATGTCAAGAATATCTGAACCAGTATGCATGTGTATCCCCACAATATTCATCTTTGTATTTTCGACAATACGAACTAAATGAGGTAATTGATGAACAGAAATACCAAATTTACTATCAATGTGACCAACAGATATATTGGCATTTCCTCCTGCCATTACATGCGGATTTATTCTAATGCAAACGGGAACATTTGGATATTTTGTTCCAAATTGTTCTAGTATAGATAAGTTGTCAATATTAATTTGGACACCCATTGCATTAACTTCTTCAATTTCTTCTAAAGAAACACCATTTGGAGTGTAAAATATTTTATCTGGTTCATAACCCGCATGAAGTCCTAACATCACTTCTTGAATAGACACAGTATCAAGCCCTGACCCCATTTCCCTTAATAGTTGAAGAATAGCAACGTTTGAAAGTGCTTTCATTGCGTAATTAATACGTAACTTATTTACCTTAGAGAAAGCTTTTGATAATCTGTTGTATTGTGATTTTATTTTTTCGGCATCATAAACGTATAATGGACTGCCAAATTGTTCAGCTAATTGAAGTAAATCTTTTGATTGCATGATTATTAATTTTTAGCAAATTTATTGTTCTTTCTTTAGCTCTCCAACTTAATTAGTAGTTTCTAACAAATTATAACATAAAGTTATAAATTAAACAATTTTCTAATTTTTTAATAAATCATTTTATCATACAATTCAGTAAAAATAAAATAGTAATTAATTTATAAAGTTGGTAAATCGCCATTTCCTTTGGTTGGTAGGTTTGTATATCCCATTAAATACTTGTCGACTTCTCTGGCTGCTTCACGACCTTCAGTTATTGCCCAAACAATTAATGATTGTCCACGACGCATATCACCAGCGGTAAAAATATTAGGTATATTTGTTTGATAATTAGTTGCTTTATAATTACTTCTTAAATCAGCTTCTAAGCCTAATTGATCGCTTAACGTTTTTTCAGGACCTGTAAATCCTAAAGCTAATAACACTAAATCACAAGGCCAAATTTTCTCAGAACCTTCTTTTTCAATTAATTCGGGCCTTTGTCCGGGAGTCATTTTCCATGCAACTTCAACAGTTTTTAAGCCAACTAACTCTCCTTTTTCATTCGAAATAAACTCTTTTGTGTTGATTAGCCAGTTTCTATCGCAACCTTCTTCATGCGAAGAAGATGTTTTTAATTGCAAAGGCCAAAATGGCCAAGGTGTAGATTCACTTCTTCCAATTGGAGGTTTTGGTAAAATCTCAAAATTAGTAACCGATTTTGCTACATGTCTGTTTGAAGTTCCTACACAATCGGAACCAGTATCTCCACCACCTATAACAATGACATCTTTGCCAGTTGCCATTACTTGATTTTCAATTTTTTCTCCGTACAATGCTTTGGTTTGTTGGGTCAAGAAATCCATTGCTTGCACAACTCCTTTACTTTCAATTCCTTTTGTTGGTAAACTTCTTCTTTCTGTTGCTCCTCCGCATAATACAATAGAGTCAAAAGAATTTAATTCTTCAACACTATAATTTATACCAACGTTTACATTGGTTTTAAAAATAATTCCTTCGGCTTCCAAAATGGCGACGCGTCTGTCAATAATTCCTTTTTCTAATTTAAAATTTGGAATTCCGTAACGCAATAAACCGCCAATTGCATTGTCTCTTTCAAAAACTGTTACAGTGTGTCCAGCACGATTTAATTGTTGTGCAGCCGCTAATCCAGCAGGACCAGAACCTATAACAGCAATAGTTTTTCCTGTTCTTATTTTAGGAATTTGCGGTTTTATCCATCCTTCGGCAAAACCGCGTTCGATAATATTTTTCTCAATATTCTCAATTGCTACAGGTTCGCTGATAATTCCTAAAACACAAGATTTCTCGCATGGAGCAGGGCATAAGCGACCGGTAAATTCTGGAAAATTATTGGTCGATTGCAAAATCTCTAATGCGCTTTGCCATTCTTCTTGATGCACCATATCATTAAAATCAGGAATCAAATTTCCCAACGGACAAGCGCTGTGACAAAAAGGAATCCCACAATCCATACATCGAGAACCTTGTTCCTTCATCTTGTCTTTTTCTAAAGGAATTGTAAATTCCAGGTAATTTGAGACACGTTTTTCGACAACTATATTGTTTTCGTCCGTTCTATTATATTCTTTAAATCCTCCTATCTTTCCCATGATTATAGTGCTAGTAGTTCTTGAATCTGTTTTTCTTCCGCTAATCTTTGTAATGCTTTTTTATAATCTGTTGGCATTACTTTGATGAAATTTGTCTGTTGGTTTTCCCAATCTTCCAGAAGTCTTTTTGCTACTGGACTACTAGTATATAGAGAATGATTTTTAATTAAACGTCTTAATTTAGTAGTGTCTTGCTCTTCAAGAGCTTCAAAAGCTATCATTTCCATATTGCATAATGTAGCATCAAACTTTTTATTTGGATCATAAACATAAGCAATACCACCGCTCATTCCAGCGGCAAAATTTCGTCCTGTTTTTCCTAAAACTACTACAGTGCCTCCAGTCATATATTCGCAACCGTGATCTCCAATTCCCTCTACAACGGCTATTGCTCCAGAGTTTCTAACACAAAAACGTTCCCCGGCCATTCCATTTATATAGGCTTCTCCAGTAATTGCTCCGTAAAGGGCAACATTTCCTATTATAATATTTTCTTCTGGTTTAAAAGTTGCAGTAGGAGGAACTTTAATAATTAATTTTCCGCCAGAAAGCCCTTTTCCTAGATAGTCATTGCAATTTCCATGAATTTTAAAAGAAAGTCCATTCGTTGCAAATGCACCAAAACTTTGCCCAGCAGAACCTTCAAAGTCCACTAATATCGTGTCATCTGGTAATCCTTGTGCACCATATATTTTTGAAATTTCATTACTCAAAATAGCTCCAACAGAACGGTCCGTATTTTTAATTTTGAAAGTAACTCTTGTTTTTTCTTTTCTATAAATAGAAGGAATCGCTGCTTTTATAATATCAAAATCGAGTACGTGCTCTAATGCGTGATCTTGTGTTGTAGTATTGTGATTTGGAACCGTTTTCGCTTTTTCTGTTTTGTATAAAATGGCTGATAGATCTAATCCACTGGCTTTGTAATGTGTAATCGCCTTATTAACATTCAGTTTCTGAGATTGTCCCACCATTTCTTTTAGTGTTCTAAATCCTAATTGTGCCATTATTTCTCTTAATTCTTCTGCAATAAAATACATGAAATTAATAATGTGTTCTGGCGTTCCTTTGAAGTTTTTTCTCAATTCAGGATCTTGAGTGGCAATTCCGACAGGACAAGTATTCAAGTGACAAGCGCGCATCATAATACAACCGGATGCTACTAATGGAGCAGTTGCAAAACCAAATTCCTCAGCTCCAAGTAAGGCTGCAATAGCTACGTCACGACCTGTTTTTAATTGTCCATCACATTCTAAAACCACACGACTTCTTAAATCATTTAAAATTAGGGTTTGTTGTGCTTCGGCTAAACCAAGTTCCCAAGGAATTCCTGTATGTTGCAAGGATGTTAATGGTGCAGCACCAGTTCCTCCGTCATATCCTGAAATTAAAATTACATCAGCTTTTGCTTTAGCAACTCCTGCAGCAATGGTTCCAACACCAACTTCTGATACTAATTTTACATTAATACGCGCTTCTCGGTTTGCATTTTTTAAATCGAAAATTAATTGGGATAAATCTTCGATAGAATAAATATCATGATGTGGCGGAGGTGAAATTAATCCCACATAAGGAGTTGAGTTTCTTGTCGCTGCAATCCATGGTACTACTTTTTCACCGGGTAATTGCCCGCCTTCTCCAGGTTTAGCACCTTGAGCCATTTTTATTTGAATCTCTTTAGCGTTTGTCAAGTAGTTTATCGAAACTCCAAATCTCCCAGAGGCAACTTGTTTGATAGCACTGTTTTTAGAATCTCCATTTTCCTCTTTCTGAAAACGTCTTTGATCTTCTCCACCTTCTCCAGAATTACTTTTTCCGCCAATTCTGTTCATGGCTATTGCCAAATTTTCGTGCGCTTCCTGACTGATAGATCCGTATGACATCGCGCCAGTTTTGAATTTTTTTACAATTTCGGTCCAAGGTTCTACTTCATCAATTGAAATAGGATCTAGATTATTAAATTCGAATAAACCTCTAATAGTCATCAAGTTTTCGCTTTGATCATTCACCATCGTAGCATATTCTTTGTAACTTTCTGGGCTGTTTAATCGTACCGCTTGTTGTAGTTTAGAAATAGTCGTTGGGTTAAACATGTGTTTTTCTCCATTTCTTCTCCATCTGTAAATTCCGCCTATTTCTAGTGGTAAAAGATTTGCAATTTCAGAATTTGGAAACGCTTTTTGGTATCTTTTCTTGATTTCTTTTTCGATTTCCATTAGACCAATTCCTTCAATTCTTGACGGAGTGTAAGGGAAATATTTAGAAGAGAATGTTTTATTTAAACCTAAAATTTCAAAAATCTGCGCTGCTCTGTACGAATGTAAAGTAGAGATGCCAATTTTATTCATGATTTTAAGAATTCCTTTTGCAATCGCTTTATTGTAGTTTTTGATGGCGTAATCTGCTTTTACACCAGTGATAAAACCTTGATTTATTTGGTTGTGAATAATTTCATTCACCATATAAGGATTGATGGCACTTGCTCCATAACCAAATAATAAAGCAAAATGGTGCGGTTCACGAGGTTCTGCTGATTCGATAATGATGCCAAATTTAGAACGTGATTTAAGGATGTTCAGTGAATGATGAATGTAAGAACACGCCAATAACATTGGTATAGGAGCCATTTTATCACTTACGCCTCTATCCGAAATAATTACGATATTACAACCTTCAGAAACTGCTTTAAATGTTGCTTGAACCGCTCTTTCTAAAGCACGTTCTAATCCGTTTACTCCTTTTTCTATATCATATAATGTAGAAATGGTTACTGATTTGAAATCAACATGGTCAATATTTCTTAATTTATCCAAATCCTCATTAGAAATAACAGGATTTTGAATTTTTAGCTTTTTGCATTGCTTGGATTCAATCTCAAAAAGATTAAAATCACCACCAACAGCTAAACTAATATCTGTGATAATCTCTTCACGAATACCATCCAAAGGTGGATTAGTAACTTGTGCGAATAATTGTTTGAAATAATTATATAAAAGTTGTGGCTGATCGGATAAAACGGCTAGAGGAGTATCGTTTCCCATCGAGCTTAAAGCTTCTACACCATAAGTACCCATAGGATTTATGATTGTTTTTAAATCTTCGATGGTATAACCAAACAAACGCTGTCTGGTTCCAAAATCAACACTTTCAGTTGGAATTGCATTATTGGTATAAGGAACTTCAGCTAATTGGAGTAAGTTTTCATCCAACCATTTTTTGTAAGGTCTTTTCGTTGCAATGGCATTTTTAATCTCATCATCCTCTATAATTCGGCCTTGGTTCATGTCTACTAAGAACATTTTCCCTGGCTCTAAACGACCGTGTTGAATTACATCTTCAGGCTTTATATCTAATACTCCAATTTCTGAAGACATAATCACAAAACCACTTTTGGTCAAGGTATAGCGAGAAGGACGCAATCCATTTCTATCGAGTAAAGCACCAATAACGTCACCATCAGTAAACGGAATAGAAGCGGGACCGTCCCAAGGTTCCATAATACAAGCATTGTATTCGTAAAATGCTTTTTTCTCTTCAGACATGGTTTGGTGCTTTTCCCAAGCTTCTGGAACAACCATCATCATCGCTTCTGGTAAGGAGCGACCCGTCATCAATAATAATTCGACAACCATATCCATAGAAGCTGAATCTGATTTTCCTTCTAATATAATAGGGAATAATTTTTTTAAATCATCTCCAAAAACAGCACTTTCCATCAATTCTTCACGAGCTCGCATTCTACTGATGTTTCCACGAAGTGTATTTATTTCACCATTGTGACACATATACCTAAAAGGTTGTGCGAGTTCCCAAGACGGAAATGTATTGGTAGAAAATCGTTGGTGTACCAACGCTAATCTAGTTACTAGATCTGAATCCGATAAATCAGTATAATAACGACTGATATCTTCTGGCATCAACAGTCCTTTATAAATTATGGTTGTAGTCGAAAAACTAGAAAAATAGAACATGTGACTTTCTGAAGTTCTAGAATTTCGAATAGTGTGTTCTGCAATTTTTCTAGCGGCAAACATTTTAGCGTTAAATTGCTGTTCTGTTATGTCTAAACCATTTTTACCAACAAACACTTGTTTTACTGTTGGTTCTTTTTCAGCCGCAATTTGTCCTAGATTTTCAGCTG
The DNA here is from genome assembly GCF_014281985.1 of Flavobacterium sp. GP15. NCBI lineage: Bacteria > Pseudomonadati > Bacteroidota > Flavobacteriia > Flavobacteriales > Flavobacteriaceae > Flavobacterium > Flavobacterium sp. GP15. Next base: position 66,126 of record NZ_JACFTC010000010.1, on the reverse strand, counting down.
CAACTGGTACTTCTCTCCACCCTAAAATGGCTAGATTTTGATCTTTTATAGCATTTTCAAAAGCGGTTTTACAAAAAGCAACTTGATTTAAACTTTTTGGCATGAAAACCATTCCTACTGCATATTGTCTTACTTCGGGAAGTTCAAAGTCACATACTTTTTTAAAAAAATCATGAGGTATGTCAAAAAGTATTCCTGCTCCATCACCGGTTCTTCCATCGGCACTTACCGCACCACGATGCTCTAATTTTATTAAAATATCGAGTGCTTTGTGTATAATATCATTCGACTTAATTCCATTTAAATTACAAATGAATCCTGCTCCACAATTATCGTGTTCAAATTCTGGCAAATAAAGGCCTTGTTCTTTAATTTTCATTTTGTTGTGTTTTTAATACAAAAATAAATATTTAAGTGAATTTAATTTAATAAATAATTGATATTGATTCATTTTTCTTAATTTTATTCCAAAATTGATAAATAAATATCAATTGTGTAATTTATATGTTCGTAAATGATAAATCTTTAAATTATTATTTTTAAAAAAGTAAAATCGCTTTAATTATAGGGTATTAGCGACTAATTACTCAATCGATATAGTAATTTTTAATGTATAAGGTCAAGAAGAATATTTTTTCTATTTTCCAGTTAAAAACAAAAAAAAGACAAGTTGATTTTTAATTGGCTGTTATTATCTTTTTTTTAATATCAAAACATTTCTCTATTCAGATGAATTTTGCTATTTTTGTCGCACTTTTATTCTGAAAGAAATTCAGAAGCCAGACAAATTCTATATTATGAACATACACGAATATCAAGGAAAAGAGATTTTAGCAAGCTACGGAGTTCGCATTCAACGCGGAATCATTGCAAATAGCGCAGCAGAAGCTGTAGAAGCTGCAAAACAATTAACTACTGAAACAGGTACAAGTTGGTATGTTGTAAAAGCCCAAGTTCATGCAGGTGGACGTGGAAAAGGTGGTGGAGTTAAACTTGCCAAAAACTTACAACAAGTAGAAGAAATTGCAGGACAAATTATCGGAATGCAATTAGTTACACCTCAAACTTCGGCTGAAGGTAAAAAAGTAAGTACCGTTTTAATCGCAGAAGATGTTTACTATCCTGGAGAAAGTGAAACGTCTGAGTTTTATGTTTCTGTATTGTTAAACAGAGCGACTGGACGTAACATGATTATGTATTCTACTGAAGGTGGAATGGATATTGAAGAAGTTGCAGAGCACACACCACATTTAATCTTTACTGAGGAAATTGATCCTGCTGTAGGATTACAAGGTTTTCAAGCAAGAAGAATTGCTTTTAACTTAGGTCTTTCTGGAAATGCTTTCAAAGAAATGGTAAAATTTATCGATTCTTTATATAATGCTTATATTGGATCTGATGCTTCGATGTTTGAAATTAACCCAGTGTTAAAAACATCTGACAATAAAATAATGGCTGTTGATGCTAAAGTAAATATCGATGATAATGCTTTATACAGACAAACTAAATATGCTGAAATGCGCGACATTCGTGAGGAGAATCCAATCGAAGTTGAAGCTAAAGAAGTAGGATTAAACTATGTAGATCTTGACGGTACTGTTGGATGTATGGTGAACGGAGCTGGTTTAGCAATGGCAACTATGGATTTAATTAAGTACGCTGGTTTTGAGCCTGCAAACTTCCTTGACGTAGGTGGAACTGCTGATGCAAAACGTGTTGAAACTGCTTTCCGTATTATCTTGAAAGATCCAAACGTTAAAGCAATTTTGATTAACATTTTTGGAGGAATCGTTCGTTGTGATCGTGTTGCTCAAGGAGTTGTTGATGCATACAAAAACATGGGTGATGCTATAAAAGTGCCAATTATTGTTCGTTTACAAGGGACTAATGCAGCAATTGCAAAAGAATTAATTGATAATTCAGGAATGCCAATATTATCTGCTGTTGAATTTCAAGAAGCTGCAGACCAAGTAAAAGCTGCACTTTCTTAATTACAAATTGTTATATATTAAAAAAACCTGTTTGCCTTAGCAAACAGGTTTTTTTTTGCTATTTACTTTTTATGAGGTATTTTCTAAATAAGAAAAAGGATTTCAATAATAGTATAAAGTTATCGTAAAAATAAAGGTATCTGTATTGTATAGAATATCTTTGTATTTACTCAAATTATTTAATTTGCGTAGCTAAACAATAGAAGATATGAAATTAAATATACAAAATAAATTTACTTCAGAATTACCAGCTGATCCTATACAAACTAACGAACCTAGACAAGTACATCAAGCTTGCTTCTCGTTTGTTGAACCTAAAAAAACAGAAAAACCTTTCTTAATTCATGCTTCTAAAGAAGTAGCACTAGAAATTGGACTTTCAGAGCAAGACTTACTTTCTACTGATTTCTTAAATGTATTTTCTGGGAATTCTATTTATCCTGAAGCCAAACCTTTTGCCATGTGTTATGCTGGACATCAATTTGGAAATTGGGCGGGACAATTAGGGGACGGTCGTGCTATAAATCTTACTGAAGTTACTCATGATGGTAAAACGTATACTTTGCAATTAAAAGGAGCAGGACCAACGCCATATTCAAGAACAGCCGACGGTTTAGCTGTTTTACGATCTTCTATTAGAGAATATTTGTGTGCAGAAGCGATGTTTTATTTAGGCGTTCCCACAACACGTTCTCTTTCTTTGATGCTTTCTGGAGATCAAGTACTACGTGATGTTTTGTACAATGGAAACCCAGCATACGAAAAAGGCGCTATTGTTAGTAGAGTAGCACCTTCTTTTATTCGTTTTGGTAGTTTTGAAATCTTTGCCGCTAGAGAAGATCTCGTTAATCTTAAACTATTAGCTGATTTCACAATCAAAAATCATTTTCCGAATGTTAAGTCGGAAGGTGTCGAAAAATATTTAGCATTTTTTGAAGAGGTTACTCAAGCCACTTTAAAAATGATTGTAGAATGGCAACGTGTTGGTTTTGTTCACGGAGTTATGAACACGGATAACATGTCTATTCACGGCCTAACGATTGATTATGGACCTTACGGTTGGTTAGAAGATTATAATACTGGTTGGACACCCAATACTACAGATAATCAGCATAAAAGATACCGATTTGGCAACCAACCTGAAATTGCATTGTGGAATTTATATCAGTTAGCGAATGCACTCTATCCTTTAATAGAAGATGCTAAACCTTTAGAAGCAATTCTAGAAGCCTACAGTTCTAATTATGAAAAGCAATATCTGAATATGATGCAAGATAAATTAGGTATACAAAACAAAAGCGACGATGATCTATTTTTAGTTAATCGATTGACTGAATTACTTGAAAAAGTAGAAACAGACATGACTATTTTCTTTAGGAATTTAGGCAACATAGCAAAAGAAGATGCAGTAGCGGTAGCTTTTGGAAAAATAAAAGAAGCTTTTTATAATGAAAAAGAATTGAATGAAGTGCTCTTGAAAGAATGGTATGATTGGTTTGAAATTTATAATTTTAGAATAAATGAACAAACGCTTTCCGACTTAGAAAGAAAACAAAAGATGAATGGTATTAATCCTAAATATGTATTGCGAAACTATATCTCACAATTATGTATTGATGATGCAGAGAAAGGTGATTATTCTTTGTTATGTGAATTAATTGAAATGCTTAAAAAACCCTATGATGAACAACCTAATTTTCAAAAATGGTTTGCCAAAAGACCGGATTGGGCAAGAAATAAAGTGGGTTCATCAATGTTAAGTTGTAGTTCTTAAAATATATTTTAATAAGAAATTAATTTACTTCGGCAACATTAAAAATAGTAATAAAAAAACCTGCTTGATACAAGCAGGTTTTAATTTATTATGATTCTCCCATTTCTTGGAGTAAAGCTGATTCGTATATTTTGAAACCTTTATGCTTTTGCTGTGCAATCTTAAAAAGTGCTTTCGCGACTATTTTACCCTCTATAGGTTTGTGTTTTTTTAAATTTCCAAAGAATAAAAAGGGGAGCATTTTCATAAAAAGACCACCTATTTTCTCTGCTAATCTAAATTCATTACGGTTACCTAATAAAAGAGAAGGCTGTAATACAGCAATGGTTTCAAAATCTGAAGTGCGAAGGTAATCTTGAATTTCGCCTTTAGTTTTTAAATAAAAATTACTAGAATTTGCATCGGCACGTAGAGATGAAATTATCAAGAATTGTTTCACCTTGTTTTGTGAAGCAATTTCTGCAAACTGTTTTGGATATTCATAATCTACTTTCCTAAAAGCTTTTTGGCTTCCCGCTTGCTTAATGGTTGTGCCAATTGTACAAAAGAAATCATCTCCAACCACTAATTCTTTATAGCTTTCTGGTTGATCAAAATCAATGATATGTTGCTTTAATTTAGGATGCTTTATACCAGTATCTCTTTTTGAAAAAGTGATTACATGACTGTATTGATCACTTTCTAATAGTTCCGTTAAGAGGTATGAACCAATTAAACCAGTACTTCCAATTACCAAAGCCGTTTTCATACTAGGATTTTTTATTCTTACCAAAATTAAATTTTACTTTTTCAACTACTTGAACTTTTGAATTTCCTTTTGGATATTGCTTTTTAGATGTGTTTTTTGTAGCAGGTCTTGACTTAGAAGGAGCTTCATCACCTCTTGATTTTTCTTCATCTCTTGGTTTTGCCTTAAACTCAGGTCTGTCTTTCGCTCCGTCTTTCGCCGGAATTTGTGCTTTATGTTTAGCTAAAACATCGTTGGGATTTTTAGGATTCTCTTTTGTTCCACGCAAATGAATTACTAATGCATTTAGGAAATTACGCAACACCTGGTCACCACATTCCATGTAGTTTTCATGTTTTTCATCACGAAAAAAAGCACCTAATTCTGATTTAGTGATTCTAAAATCTACCAGTTCTAATATTTCAACTATTTGATCATCACGTAACATTAAAGCTACACGAAGTTTTTTAAAGATATCGTTGTTAGTCATCATTTTTATTTTTTACAAAGGTACGGTTAAAATGCAATTACACCACGTTTTTAAAATTACAATTGAGGTGCGTTTAAAATTCGAATTATAGTGTCTAAATCTTCTTTAGTATGATTAGCAGTAATAACAATTCTATTTAAATTAGTATTTCCAGTTGGATATTTAAAATTTGTTGCGATGATTTTATTGGTGAGGAAAATTTCCTTTAAACCTTCAATAGAAGGATAAATTAAAGGGTAATTTTCATGAAAAAGAATTAATTTGTTTTTGTTTAATTTTTTATCAATGTATTGTAAATTAACTTTTAATTTTTGATGTTGTTGCGAATATATTTCTTCAGCATCAGCTATAGTTTGGACAAATGCAGGATTCATGCCAGCACTAGAAACAAAGGTGTCTAGTTTACTGATTTTGCTAATAAAATCAGTATCGCTTGCAACAACTCCTCCAGTAAGACCTAATGCTTTTCCTAAAGAGGCAATCATAATTTTTCTCTTGATATTTGGAAATAAAATATCCGAATACATACCACATCCATTCGTTCCTAAAATCCCTAGTGAATGCGATTCATCAACCAACAAAGTAATTTCTTTGTTTGAAGGAATGGAATTCAAAACGGAAAGATCAATAAGTTTTGTATGAAAAGAAGGAACGGAATCCGTTAAAATAGTAATTTTTTCAGATACTGAATTTAGCAAACGAGGATTTAATTCTTTTTCTACAAAAAAGGGTAGGCTAGAAGCTACTTTCAGCGCTGTATGTGTGTTAGGGAAATGAAAAAAACAATCCGTTTGACGGGCTAAAACTTCCAACGCTAATTTTCCAGCCAACATACCAGAAGAAACGGTAAGAGCGGCTTCTGCTTTTATATATTTCGCTAAAAATAATTCTCCATTCTCGTATGCAGTTAGTTCGATATTAGCACTTCTGGAACTTCCATAAGCCGTTCCCCATCTCAAAATATTTTGAATAACCAATTCTTGAAAAGCTTTATTTGTTGGCAAACCTAAATAGGCCGTTCCGCCAAAATAAAGAAATTCTTCATTATCGATTTTAATTCTTCGATCTGGAAATTGGTTAACTTTCATTAGTTTTAAATTAAAGTCACGCCAGTTCCATTAAGTTTAGAATAGGATATTTTTCCAAAATCTATGGTCACTCCAGTTGCAATATCTTGGGCTAAAAGCAATCCTCCATCCATATCTACATAATCAAGAAGTGGTAACAATTGCGCAATTGCAGATATTCCTACAGTAGATTCAGTCATGCAACCTACCATTGTTTTTAGGCCTAATTTTTTAGCTTCTTGAATCATTCGTCTTCCAGGAGTCAAGCCACCACATTTCACTAATTTAACATTTACGCCATGAAAATGAGAATGACATTTAGATACATCTTCTTCGATAATACAACTTTCATCGGCAATAATGGGTAGAACTGAATGTTTGAAAACTTCTTTATGTCCTTCCCAATTATCTACTTTAAGCGGTTGTTCCAGGAATTCAACACCTAGTTTTTTTAATTCTACTGCATTATTTATAGTTTCTTCAACGCTCCAGCCACAATTAGCGTCTATTCTAAAAATAGCATTGGTATGTTTTCTAAGTTCTTTAATAATAGCGATGTCTTCTTTTGTGCCTAATTTAATTTTGTAAATAGGCCACGGAAGTTCTTGCATTTTAGCTACCATTTTCTCAATGGAAGCAATTCCAATAGTGTAATCTGTTAACGGATTTGAATTGGTGCTGTAATTCCACAATTCATATAATTTTTTTCCTTTTTGGCGTGCATATAAATCATTGTATGCCATATCCAGAGCGCACAAAGCAAACATATCATGTTTTAAATAAGGATGAATTTTTGCCCAAAATTCTTCGGGTGTTTCGTTAGTAGTATTTTGGATTAGAGTTCTAATTTTTTCTAAATCCTGCATCATTACCGGAACGGTAGTTTTATAATAAGGATTTGAAGTGGCTTCGCCAAAACCAGAAAAACCTTCATTTCTAAGTTCAACAATAAGCGAGGGCTGAAAGTCTATTGATTCTCTAGAAATCGTAAACGTATGTTTTAACTTGAGGTTGTATTCTCTTATAATGAGTTCCATTTAATTCGAAATTTAGAATTTAAAATTAATAATAATTATTGTAATACGGATGATTATTTTATTTTAATAGATATACTATTTTAATACTTTTAAAATTTTATTTTATAAATATGTTCTTTTGTCTGTTATTTTTTTTTAAATTTTTTGGATGTTGATTTACAATTATTTATGCTTTTTTTTGAGTTGGTTTTTACTTAAATTTTATAAACTCCTATTTAAGCTTTTTTTTACTGGCACACTTATTGTTTTTTGAAAAAATAAGTTAATAATTTAAATTTTGAAAAAATGAAAAATATAAAAGTACTTACATTATTAGGAATGGCTTTATTTGCTACAAGTGCCATGAACGCACAAGTTTCAGTCGGATTTAATATTGGACTTCCAAGCGTAGTTGTCTCAGGAAGTGTTAATAGAGCTCCTGCTCCTCAAAGAGTTTATAGAGAATATTACGAAGCTCCTGTTGTATATACCAATGTATATCATAATCGTAGAGATTATGATATAAGAAGATATGAAGCGCAACGTCGATACGAAGCACAAAGAAGATACGAGGCGCAACGCCGATATGAAAATAAATGTAATGATAAGAGATATTACCATCATAAATATAAAAAAAGAGATCACCACGATCGATATGATGATGATGATAGAGATGATCGTTAATACGTAATACAAAAAAATAAAAAAGAGAATCATTAATGATTCTCTTTTTTATTTAGAGGTTCTATTTTTTATAAAAATCTATGAGATTAGGTCAATTGGCCTTGTAATTTTTTTATATCGTCACGTAATTTTGCTGCTTGTAAAAAGTCTAATTCTTTTGCAGCTTTCTCCATCGATTTGCGTTTTTCCCTGATCAGTTTTTCAATTTCAGGTTTCGCCATATAAGCAGTTTCTGGTTCAGCAGCGGTATCAAGACTTAAGCCTAATTCATAATCTACTAATGGATTTTTAGTAAAGGCACTTTCAATTTTCTTATTAAGTGCCATCGGAATTAGATTGTTTTCCGTGTTGTAATTGATTTGTTTGGTTCTGCGATACTCCGTTTCGTCAATAGTTTTTTGCATGCTTTTAGTGATTTTATCTGCATACATAATTGCTTTACCGTTTAGGTTTCTCGCTGCTCTACCAATAGTTTGCGTGAGCGATCGATGACTACGTAAGAAACCTTCTTTATCAGCATCTAGAATTGCTACAAGGGATACTTCGGGTAAATCTAGCCCTTCACGTAGTAAATTGACACCAATAAGTACATCAAAAATTCCCTTTCGCAAATCTTGCATGATTTCAATTCGTTCTAAAGTATCCACTTCTGAGTGAATGTAACGACAGCGAATATTAACTTTCGTTAAATATTTTGCTAATTCTTCTGCCATTCTTTTCGTTAGTGTAGTTACTAAAACACGCTCGTCTAGTTCGGCTCGAACCTGAATTTCTTCAATTAAATCATCAATTTGATTTAAACTTGGTCTAATTTCAATAATTGGATCTAATAATCCAGTTGGTCTAATCACTTGTTCTACAACTACACCATCTGTTTTTTCTAATTCATAATCAGCAGGAGTTGCTGATACATAAATTACTTGATTTTGCATGGCTTCAAATTCCTCAAATTTCAACGGTCGGTTGTCCATTGCTGCAGGAAGTCGGAAACCATATTCTACTAAATTTTCTTTTCTACTTCTGTCTCCACCATACATGGCGCTAACTTGTGATAGAGTTACATGGCTTTCATCCACCACCATCAAATAATCTTTAGGAAAATAATCCAGTAAACAAAAAGGTCTTGTTCCGGGTAAGCGACCATCTAAATAACGGGAATAGTTCTCAATTCCTGAGCAATAACCTAATTCTCGAATCATTTCTAAATCAAAATTAGTACGTTCTTCTAATCGTTTTGCTTCTAAATGTTTTCCAATTTCTTTAAAATAATCCACTTGTTTAACTAAATCTTGTTGGATTTCCCAAATGGCTCCTTGCAATACATCAGGTGAAGTCACGAACATATTGGCTGGATATATAGTCAATCTTTCAAATTTTTCGAGGACTTTAGAATCTTTAGTGTCAAAACTTTCAATTTCTTCAATTTCATCTCCAAAGAAGTGAATTCGATAAGCTTCATCGGCGTAACTAGGATAAACATCTACAGTATCTCCTTTTATTCTAAAACTTCCTGGATTAAAATCCGCTTCTGTTCTAGAATATAAACTCTGTACTAATTGGTGCAATAATTTTGTTCTAGAAATGTTTTGTCCTTTCTCAATTGGAATCAAATTTTTCTGAAATTCTACTGGATTTCCAATACCATACAAACAGGAAACAGATGCTACAACTAAAATATCCCTGCGGCCAGAAAGTAATGAAGCAGTTGTTGACATTCGCATTTTTTCGAGTTCTTCATTGATGGATAAATCCTTTTCAATAAAAACACCAGTTACGGGCATAAACGCTTCTGGTTGATAATAATCGTAATAAGAAACAAAATATTCTACCGCATTATTGGGGAAAAACTGTTTGAATTCAGAGTACAATTGTGCGGCTAGTGTTTTGTTATGCGCCAATACTAATGTAGGTCTTTGCACTTCCTGAATTACATTGGCAACGGTAAAGGTTTTTCCTGATCCAGTAACTCCTAAAAGCGTTTGAAATTGATCACCATCAATAATTCCTTGAGCTAATTTTTCAATGGCTTGTGGTTGGTCGCCTTTCGGCTGATAATCGGATACTACTTGGAAATTCATTTAATTAAGGTACAAAGTTTTATAATTACAAAGGTACAAAGTTAGATTTCTTTATGCACTTAAGTTTTAGCCAAAAAAAAACCATTCGCCTCAACGAATGGTTTTACTTTAAAAAAATAAAGACTAGAAACTGAAACTTAATCTTGCAAAAAGGAATCTTCCGTTTTGACCAAATTGAGAAGTGTTTCTTGAATATACAAATTGATTTGCATTTGATAAATCTATAGAAGATGGCGCAGCTGTATAATCAATTGCTCCAGCGACTAATCTAGGTTTAATCACATTTTGTGGACCAAGATTTTTATCTGGATAAATATCAAAAATATTATTGGCTCCAATCACAATTTTTGCAGCCTCAGTTATTTTGAAACCAACAGATAAATCAGTGATTATTTTTGCTCCCCAAATTGGGTGTTCTACTTCAACCACTTGGCCATTTACTATTGCTCCTTCAACTCTTCCGTCGCTATTTGCATCAGCTGTATTTGGATCGGTTACTTTTCCAAAATAAACGTTTCTCAAGAAGAAATCGAATTTTTTATAAGAAAGAGAGTTGGTTAAATTTGCTTTTACTCTAGGAATTGCTTCTTGTAGATATACTCTGCTTGCTTCAGAGTAGTATCTGTTTACTTGACCTGCAGCTTCTAAAACTGGAGAAGCGTGAATATTTCCTACTCTGTACGTATTGGAGAATGTTCCGGATAAATCTGATTTTAAAGAAACATTGTTCCCGAAATTTGTTTTATGACTTAATACAACATCAATACCTTTTGATTCTGTGTCAATAGCATTAGCAAAAAAAGTAGCAGCAGTTGCACCTGCAGTATCAAACAAGGCATTCAAATTTGCATTTGCTGTTCCTGGTGCTGGATTTCCTCCTGGTCTTGAAAACTGATCTGTAAGAACAACTCTATCATCAATTTGTACAATGTAAGCGTCGGCAGTTAAAGTAAGATTTGCCGACGGAATTTTAGCAGTAAAACCGATACTTGCACTTTTAGATTCCTCTTGTTTTAATTTTGGAATTCCTAATAATTGTGCAGGTTGTGAGTCGTTACTAAATGTTCCAACTTCAAATGGTACACCGCCTACAAATTGGGTAGCGGTTGAGTTAAAATAGATTTGGTGTAATGAAGGTGCTCTAAATCCTGTAGAAACCGCTCCACGTAAATTAATATTATCAGTTAATTTGTAGCGAGTCGCTATTTTAAAATTGGTTGTATTTCCAAAATCAGAATAATTTTCAAAACGAAGAGCTCCGTTTACTAACCATTTTTCGGTAACATCTAATTCTAAATCTGTATATAAAGCATAACTGTTGCGACCTTTGTCAATCGCATTTGCTGGTCTGAATCCAGGGAAAACTTGTGCTCCACCTGGTCTTGCTCCGTTATAAGCAGAAGATGCAGATCCGTAAATTGCTCCGGGATATCCTCCCAAAACGCCGTTATAAAAGTCAGTAACTTTAATATTGTTTGGCGTTGTTCCGGTTACAATTCCTCCATTAATATCATATAAGTTGTAAGAGTCTGGTACACCTTCATTAATAGAGAAATTTTCATGTCGATACTCTGCACCAAAAGCAACGTTTAAATTTCCAAATTTACGGTTCATGTCAAAATTGGTAGTATTTTGTGCGAAAGCTAAACCTCCAGCATCAAATTTTGTAGGAGAACCTTCTCTCATCGAAGAATTGACTGTATTTTCTATAGAATAATCCATTGCATTTCTTCCATAAGTATTGCTTAAATCAAAATTCCAATTTTCAAGTAAAATACCTCTAAAGCCTGCAGCAATGGATACATCATTGATTGTAGAATGAATTTCAGGTAAAAAACCATTAGGATATAATCCAGAATACCCTCTAGATTGATTTGGTCTTCTGTAAAAACCTGCTGCTTCTCCATCTCTATAACTTGTTCCTCCAAAGGCATAGGCTTCTAATTTATCATTAATAGGATAAGCAGCATTCAAAAAGAATTGAGCACTTTTTAAAGAAGATTGTCCTACTCTCATATTAAAATCTTTTCTTTCTAAACCACGGTAAGCTAATTCACCTGCTGTAGCATCAAAATTTAAAGCGGTTTGCATTTGGGCAATTGTAGTTGCTCCACTGATAGCTGATTGTTGAGCTGTTGTAAAATAACTTACTGATGGAGAGTAAGTTTTGATTGCATTTACAATTTGCGTTTCGTTAGCAGTATTATTAATATTTCCAAATAGAGCGTTTATATTTGTTCCTGCAGCTGCAGCTCTATCTTCTACGGCATTGTACGCATTAAATAAAGTCCCAGTTACATCTTTTGCTCTGCTAGTAGCATCTCTAACTTGAAAGCTTGCTGTTGCATTTATAAAGCTTTTTTCTTTACCAAGACTTGTTCCGTAGTTTAAGTCCAATTGATAATTTCCCCCATCTACGCCACCAGAATGATCGTAAGATCCTTTAGAGAAATTTGCTCCTGAAAAGAGATTTACATCTAATTTATTGGTGTTTTTCTTTACATTGATATTGATAACTCCAGCAATAGCATCAGATCCATATTGTGCCGAAGCGCCATCTCTTAGTACTTCAATTTTTTCTATAGCAAAAGCAGGAATTGCATTCAAATCCGTTCCTACAGATCCTCTTCCTGGGGAACCATTTATGTTAACTAATGACGAAGTATGTCTTCTTTTTCCGTTCACCAAAACTAAAACTTGGTCAGGACCTAAACCTCTTAATTGTGCAGGATCTATGTGGTCCGTTCCGTCGGCAACAGTGGTAGAATTTGACGTAAATGATGGTGCCACCATGTTTAAAATTTGACTTAAATTTACTTGTGGACCTTGTGAAGCAATGTCTTTCATTGCAATTACATCAATTGGAACGGCAGATTCAGTTACTGTTCTAGTGGGATTACGAGATCCTATTACAACTACTTCTTGTAATGATTCACCAGATCCCTTTAAGGAAACATTTAGTATTGCTCCGGTTATAGTTACCGTTTTGGTTTCTAATCCTACATAAGAAAATTGCAATACGTCTCCTATTTTTGCAGTAATAGAGTACTTACCATCAAAATCTGATGTGGTTCCTTTTGTCGTTCCCTTTACTATAATAGTTGTTCCTGGCAACGAAGCTTTAGATTCATCAGTTACAATACCTGAAATTTTAATTTCCTGCGCTGTCATTCCGACGGAGAAAACCAAGGTTAGAATAAAAATAAATTTTTTCATTTTTCGGTTATTTAAGATTATATTTGCTAAAATACTACTTAAATAACGTTAAAACCTGATAATTTAACTTAATTTATGTTAAATATCATATTGTTCTTTTTCGATACTCTTTTTGAAGTAATCTTAAAATGGATTTGTTTTTTTTCAAATATGATAATTTTATTTTTTTCTGAGTTTGAAAAAAGATCATTAACGGATAAGTGAAATATATACTTTTTTAAAATTTCCAGTTTTTTTGTTGGCTTTCAGACATAAATGTCCAAGCCAAAATACGGCTTGTTTTTTGACCTTGAGCCATGTTTATTTCTTTGATTTTGACTGCACCTACTTTGTTCAATATTCTAATTAAAGAAATACTATTTTCTTTTTTAGATACTAAAGTAGTAAACCATAAACATTGCATTGGGTATTTTGCACTTTCATATATCATTTGGGTAATGAAACCTATTTCACCGCCTTCACACCAAAGTTCTGCATTGTGCCCGCCAAAATTTAAAACAGGTTTTAATATTTTAGTTTTTGTGTTTCTTGATTCTAAATTATTTACTTTTCGAATAGAACTTTTTGTCGCTTCCTCTTGAGAAGCATGAAAAGGAGGATTACAAATCGTGAATGCAAATCGATCCTCTGGAGTAATTATGTTTTTGAATAGGAATCGAGATTCTGTTTGTAACTGCAAGCTAATTCCATCCATGAGTTTAGGATTCATGGCAATTATTTTTTTGCAATTCTGAATCGCTTTTTCATCAATATCAGTTGCTACAAAACTCCATCCATAAGCAGAATTTCCTATTATAGGATATATGCAATTAGCTCCTACGCCAATATCTAATCCCTGAATCCTATCACCTTCTGGAATAACACCATTATTAGTTTCAGCTAATAAATCAGCTAGATAATGAATGTAATCGGCTCTGCCAGGAATGGGTGGGCAAAGGTAATTAGCGGGAATATCCCATTCCTGAATATCGTAATGTTGAATTAATAGCGCTTTATTTAATGCTTTTACAGCATCCGGATTACTGAAATCGATAGTTTGCTTTGCCTGTTCGCTATCGCTCGAGTCGATTTGATGTTTGTTTATCGCAACAAACTGTTGTAATTCTGGGGAGAGTTTGATTAATTGTTCAAAATTATATCCAAATCTATCTAGATTTCTTGGGTGTAGATTTGTTTTTTCGGTAGTTGTTTTCGCTTTCATTTTCTATATTTCGGTGTAAAGATAGGTAATCTGCTTTTATCAAAATATATGAAAATTAAATTTGCTTTTCAGTATTAGTCTAGGCATTCCATCATTAGTAAATCACCTTCTTTGTAATTTATTTTTACAATACCATCTTTAATTACTCGATTGCTGCTTCCGGTTCTGTAACCAATAGTTAGTGCATCATCGTTTAATGGATAATATAAATTTTCAGAATGAATTCCGGTGACATGACCTATGGGAATCAAAGATATTGGAGTATTTGCAGTGTACCACTTTTCGAATTTTTTAGGTAATAAAAACACTTTTGAATGGTCGTCTAGAATAACAATTTTTAAGGTTTCGCGGTATCTTGTGATGTTGGTAATGTTGGTAATAGTATGATCGGCTCTTTTTCCTGTTGCCCAAACTACGTTTACGGCTGGAATTTTTCTTTCTATCAAATAATCAAAAGCTTTTTCTAAATCTGTTTTGTTTTGATCGGGCGTATGAATAATTTCAATTGGATATTGTGAGGTTTGGTATTGCTCTGGGTCAAAACCACGATCAAAATCACCTAAAAGTACATCTACTTTTATGTTTAATTCCATGACTCTTTCCATTGCAGAATCTAATACGATTACTAAAGGCGACCATTCTAACAATTGCCCCAATAATTCTGGATCACATGCGGCTCCATTGGCAATTATTAAAGCAGGTTCTTGATCATCGCGAACAATATGGTGTGAGGACATTGGAATTTAAGATTTAAGAATTTTGATTTCAGATTTTTTAGACTAGAAATAAAAATTTTTGATTTGTAGTTTGTAAAGTTAGTTAAAAAAACAGGCAACTTAAAACCAGAGTCCCTAGCCCAGATTGCAATGGAAAGCTTCTTGCAGCCAAAAAGTATTTTTTCTTGTTCTTGCAAAGCGACCATCGGAAGCTCTTGCAAGAATTTAGAAAAAACTTTTTGGCTAGAGAACTTGTAATGTAAAGCTGGAATAGCTCCTAAAAAAGCGGTAAATAGTCTTTATTCTATCACGTAGTTTTTGGTATCAATCTCGCTCAAGGAGAAATAACCTAAAGGATAATTGGAGTTGTTTGTAGTATTGATGACGTTTCCTCTTATGGTTCCTGGTGGAGACTGAAATGGGCTACCGCCACTATTGCTAGAAATACTGACCAAAACACTCATGTAATTATAATATTGTTTTGAAATTCCGTAATGGGTTATTTCGATCTTATCTCCTTTTTTTAATTCATCATTTTGTGAAATACTGAAGAATTTGTTGCCATTAAAAAATTCATCTTGATCTACATAGAAATTAGATTTTACTTGATTAGAGTAAGAATATTTATATAAGTAAAAGTTTGTTTCATTTGATGGATCATTATAAAACGTTTTAATTTCTATTTGATCTGCGGTAAAACCACCCATGTCATTTTGTACAATTTCGGTTATAGGTGCAACTGATTTCATGGTTTCTGTGGCGGTATATGTTGTTCCTTGGCTAATTATTGTCAAAGTATAGTTTTCGTTTAAAGCAGGAACAAAATTGGTACAAAGGTATTCTCCTTTTACGCTGGTTTCTACAAAGTCGAATTTAACATTACTGCTGTTTTTTATGTACACAATTGCATTGGAGACTTTTGGAATGTTTTGACTGTAGAAATCGGAAGTTGTTGTTAAGTATATTTTTTGTTGGTTTCCAGTCGTTCCTTTTTTCCAATTGATAGAAGCTGTAACAACCAGTTTTGGCGCAGCAGTTTTTAAATCTAATTGAACTACGTCTTCGCAACTGCTAACTAAAGCAGCTGTCATAATTAGGAAATATAAAGCTATTTTTTTCATTAGAATTAAAATTTGAAGTTATAACTAACAGCTGGCACAATACCAAAAATGGATGTTTTTACTGCTTCATTGTTTCCAGTATCGGCATTTTGTCTAAAATTAATTGACGCAGCATTTTTGCGATTGTACACGTTGTAAACGCTAAAAACCCATTCTCCTTTCCAATTTCTACCTAAATTCTTTTTAGGGGTTAGTGTAGCGGAGAGATCTAAGTGATGGTATGTAGGAAGTCTATTTTCATTTCTCAAACCATAACTAGGAACGGTAATGCCAAGATACTCGTAACGGCCATCGGGATAGGTAACAGGCTGACCACTTTGCATTGCGAAATTGCCACCAAAAGACCATTTTTCGTTAAGATTATAAGCAGCAGTTATAGCAATATTGTGTAATTTGTCATAGGCAGAACTGTACCAAGCTCCATTGTTTATTCCGGATTCTAAATTTGTTCTTCCTGGTGTTTGTTGCTCGGATTTAGATAAGGTATAGGAAATCCATCCATTTAATTTCCCTTCATTTTTTTTAAACATCAATTCTAAACCATAAGAACGCAACTGCCCATTTAGAATTACTTGTTCAATGGCTCTGTTAGCAATTAGGTTGGCACCATCAATATAATCTAATCTGTTTTTTACTTTTTTATAATAAGTTTCTACTTCTAAAGAGTAATCGCCGTCTTTAAAATTTCTAAAATAACCCAACGCTACTTGATCCGCTATTTGAGGTTTTATAAAGTTATCACTGGGTGTCCAAATATCTAGTGGAGTAGGAGATGAGGTGTTTGAAATTAACTGTAAATATTGAACCATTCTATTGTAACTCGTTTTTATAGATTGGTTTTCGCTAAGTTGATAGGATAAAGAAAAACGGGGTTCAAAGTTATCGTAGGATTGTATGGTTTTATTTTTTTTATAGAATTCTGTTCCAATTGGTGTTGCTTTCTCATAAATCTTAAGATCAGAATTAAAAGTAACAGGACTATTGTTTTCGTAGATATTTACAGTAGATTGGCCTAATCGATAAAAAAGGCTATATCGAATTCCATATGAAATGGCTATTTTATCTGAGAGGTCATGATCTGCATTTATATATAAAGCAGGTTCAAAGGCATATTTTTTATCTAGTTGATCAAAATTTATTCCGGAGTTGTCATCGGTAGGTTTTATGGTTCCTGGATTAAATTTATAGTAAATACCATTTACACCATAATTTAATTTGAATTTATCAGAAATATAATTCTTAAAATCGTACTTGATATTGTAGTTTTTTATACCTGAATCCCATTTAAATCCTACAAAGTCTAAATCTAAACCGTAATAATAATCACTATAAATCAATGATAAATTTGAAAATAATTTATCAGAAAATAGATGATTCCATCTTAAGTTTAAGGTTGAGTTTCCATAAATATTGGTAAAACTTTTGTTGAGTGCGAATACATCTCTTCCAAAATAACCAGATAAATAAAGGTTGTTGTTTGGATTTAATTTATAACTCAATTTTGTGTTTAAGTCATAAAAATAAGCTGCATTGTCTTTTTGTTTTTCAGATAGTTTTAGAAATAAATGCGCATAGGAGCTTCTACCTCCAATTAGGAAGGAACCTTTGTCTTTTACTAATGGACCTTCTGCCAAAATTCTACTGGATATTAATCCGATACCACCATTTACATGAAATCCCTTACTACTCCCATCTTTTTGATAAATATCAAGTACAGAAGAAGCTCTACCGCCATAACGGGCTGGAATTCCTCCTTTATATAATTTTAAATCTTTGATTGCATCGGGATTAAATACGGAGAAAAAACCAAATACATGAGAGGAGTTAAATATTGTAGCTTCGTCTAATAAGATTAAGTTTTGATCCGCACCACCACCACGAACATTAAAACCAGATGCGCCCTCGCCAGCATTTGTTACTCCTGGAAGCAGTAATAATGATTTTATTACATCTACTTCACCTAGTACTACAGGCATTTTTTTTATAGTAGAAATAGAGAGTTTGTTTACACTCATTTCAGGTCTTTTAATATCGGTTTTGCTTGATGATCCTGTAATTAGAACTTCTTTTAAAGCCGTTTCATTACTGGATAGACTAAAGTTTTTTTTGTTGTTTTGTGTCAAATTGATTGATTCTTGGATCGTTTGGTATCCTAGAGAACTTATTTGTAAGACATGGGTTCCTTGTGGGAGTGTAATAGAATAAAAACCATATTCATTTGTGGTAACTCCTATCTTTAGCTCTGGTATAACTATGTTTACGCCAATCAAAGTTTCGTTGGTGTTGGCATCCATAATGGTTCCGCTAAGTGTAAACTTATCTTGGGAGAAAGCTGTAGATGAAAATAAGATAATAATAAAAAGGCTAATGATTTTCTTTGGATTCATTTCTAGGATTTTGAATTGCAAATTTCAACTAAAACGCGTTAATTCTTGTTTAAAAAATGTTAATGTATTTTAAAAAAAAAGACAACTGTTGCCAGTTGTCTTTCATAATTCAGTAAGAAATAAGTTTAGGCTAATTTAGCATCTAAATTTTCTTTTATTGCTGCTAAGAAATCTTCAGTTGTTAAATAATCAGCTGCAGTCAAACCTTCTGGTTTCACTAGCATAGCTAAATCTTTAGTCATTTTTCCGCTTTCTACAGTATCAATACATACTTGTTCCAGAGCATGACAAAAATCAATTAAAGCTTGATTTTCATCTAACTTACCTCTGTGCTCTAATCCTCTTGTCCATGCAAAGATAGAAGCAATTGGATTTGTAGAAGTAGCTTTTCCTTGTTGGTGTTGTCTGTAGTGTCTTGTTACTGTTCCGTGCGCTGCCTCAGCTTCAACTGTTTTTCCATCAGGAGTTACTAAAACAGAAGTCATTAATCCTAAAGAACCAAAACCTTGTGCTACAGTATCTGATTGTACATCACCATCGTAATTTTTACAAGCCCAAACAAAACCACCATTCCACTTCATTACAGAAGCTACCATGTCATCGATCAAGCGGTGCTCATAGGTAATTCCAGTTTCTTCAAATTGAGTTTTATAATCTTTTTGGTAAACTTCTTCAAAAATATCTTTGAAACGACCATCGTAAGCTTTTAAAATGGTGTTTTTTGTAGAAAGGTATAATGGCCATTTTTTTGTTAATGCCATTTGAAAAGAAGAATGAGCAAAACCATAAATGCTTTCGTCAGTATTGTACATAGACATAGCAACACCGTCACCTTTATAGTCATACACTTCCCAAGTTTGTGTTTCACCTTCTTCTGGTACGAAAGTCATTGTTAGCTTTCCCTTTCCTTTTATAACGGTATCAGTTGCTTTGTATTGATCTCCAAAAGCATGACGACCAATTACAATAGGTTTTGTCCATCCTTGTACATAACGAGGAACATTTTTCATGATAATTGGCTCACGGAAAACAGTTCCACCAACAATATTACGAATAGTTCCGTTTGGAGATTTCCACATTTTCTTTAAGCCAAATTCTTTTACACGATCTTCATCAGGAGTAATAGTCGCACATTTAATACCAACATTGTATTTTTTTATTGCTTCGGCAGAATCTATAGTGATTTGATCATTAGTAGCATCTCTGCTCTCCATTCCTAAATCATAGTATTTTATATCTAAATCTAAATATGGAAGAATTAATTTTTCTTTAATAAAAGACCAAATAATTCGTGTCATTTCATCTCCATCCAATTCAACTACTGGATTGGCTACTTTAATTTTTGTCATAATGTATTGTTATATATAATTCTTATTTTTAATCGCAACAGCAAAGGTAATAAAACGATATCGTAAAAGAAAATGCCTTTTCACTAAGTTTTTGATAGTTCAAATTGAATTATGAAATAACGAATATTGTTCGAACAAATAACGAATATGAAAATGTTATATCGTAATAACTATCAAATATGAATTTAATAAAATGACTTCTTTTTTTAAAACCGCTAGCAAAAACAAGTAAAGTTTTGTTATTGGAGTGCAGTTGTGTTTTTACAAATTTAATTTCTAAATTTCAACTCAAAAAAAAATCCTCAACACTGTTGAGGATTTTTTATAATAAAGAGACAGTAAACTATCTTCTTTTGTCTTTAATCTTAGCTTTTTTACCGGTAAGTTCTCTGAAGTAGAAAATTCTAGCTCTACGAACTGCACCTTTTTTGTTGATTTCAACTTTTTGCAAAGCAGGCAAGTTAACTGGAAAGATACGCTCTACTCCAATTGCACCAGACATTTTACGAATTGTAAAAGTTTCTGTATTAGCAGAACCTCTTCTTTGAATAACAACTCCTTTAAAAAACTGTGTTCTAGTTTTTTCACCCTCTCTAATTTCGTAGTAAACGGTGATTGTATCTCCAGCTGCAAAAACAGGGAAATCTTTTCTTGTTACAAATTCGTCTTGAACGAATTTCATTAAATCTGCCATGATATCTTTAATTATGGTTTTTATCAAATCAACATTCGCGGATCTCGCCAGAGGTTGGTCTGAATTCGGGTGCAAATATAGAACTATTGTTTTAATTTACAAGTTTTATTTATAGTATTCAGCGTTCATTATTACTCTATACACTTGTTTACTTTCCTTAAATATAAACTAATAGGATTTGTAGTTTTATATTCAAGTGAAAAAGATTGTAAAAAAATCAAATAGCTATTATTTTGATTTATTCTAATAAATCGGGTCTTCTGTTTTTAGTATGTTCGTAGGCTGTGTCCTCACGCCATTTGTCTATTTTGGCAAAATTTCCGCTGGTTAAAACCTCGGGAACTTTCCATCCTTTATAATCTGCGGGTCTAGTATATATAGGGCCAGACAATAATCCGTCTTGAAAACTATCCGTTAGTGCTGAGGTTTCGTCACTTAGTACACCTGGGATTAGTCGGATTAAAGCGTCCGATAAAACTAAAGCGCCTAGTTCACCTCCTGATAAAACGTAATCTCCAATTGAGATTTCCTTAGTAATAAAATGATCTCGTACGCGTTGATCTACTCCTTTATAATGGCCACAAAGAATAATAATATTTTCATACATTGACATTGTGTTGGCCATTTTCTGATTTAGAGTTTCCCCATCAGGCGACATATAGATGATTTCGTCGTAAGTTCTTTCGCTTTTCAAATGCGAAATACAAGCGTCAATAGGTTGTACGGTCATCACCATTCCAGCGCCACCACCATAAGGATAGTCATCTACACTTTTCTGTTTATTGGTTGTATAGTCTCGTAAATTATGAAAGTGAACTTCAACTAAGCCTTTATCGATGGCACGTTTCATAATCGAAGCCTCAAAAGGACTTCTTAATAATTCAGGTAAAAGAGTAACAATGTCTATGCGCATTTTTTTTATTTTCTAAGGTGCAAAGTTAATACTAATAATTGGGTAGTGCTTAAAATTGAACTTCAAACTGTTTTAAAATGGATTAGTAAAATTTTAAAACGTTCTTTTTTACTATATTTATACCCAAATTTTAAAATATTAATTATGCGATTTATTTCAAAAATATTTTTGACAGCGTCGGTGATTTTTGTAGCTCCAATGGCAACAGAAACCATATATGCACAAACAAAATCTGTAAAAACAACAAATCCTCTTTTGCAAAGAAGTACGTTACAATATCAGGCGCCTCCTTTTAATTTGATAAAAGATGAAAACTTTAAACCTGCTTTTGTTTATGCATTAAAAATGCACGATCAAGAAATTGCTAAAATAGCAACTAATAAAGCAAAGCCTACTTTTATGAATACCGTTGTGGCTTTAGAGACCAGCGGTGTCGATTTAAATAGAGCAGCTACTGTCTTTTATAATCTTACAGGTTCTAATACCAATCCGACATTGCAAAGTATAGAAGCAGAATATGCTCCTGTTTTTTCTGCTCACAATGATAAAATTTATCTAAACAGTCAATTGTACAATCGTTTTAAGGCTATTGATTTAAAGAGTCTAAAAGGAGAAGATAAAAAATTAACGGAATATTATTTGCAGAAATTTGAACTTGCAGGGGCTAATCTTACGCCGCAGAGCAAAGAAAAAATGAAGCAAATTAACGAGGAATTGGCAAGTCTAAGTACTCTTTATGGAAATAAACTTTTAATAGCTCGTAAAAATGGAGCTGTATTATTTGATAATGCTACAGCACTTGAAGGATTGAGTGCTGGTGAAATAGCTGCTGCAAAACTAAAAGCTACAGAAGCGGGGCATGATGGTAAATATTTAATTGGATTATTAAATACAACACAACAACCAGTTTTAGGAAGTCTTACCAATCGATCTAGTAGAGAAAAAATATTTAAAGCATCATGGACTCGTGCTGAGAAAAATGATGATGGCGATACTCGTGAAGTATTAGAGAAAATAGCCAAATTGCGTTTGCAAAAGGCAAAACTAATGGGGAAAAAGAGTTTTGCTGAATGGAAATTACAAGATCAAATGGCTCAAACTCCAGCTCCAGCTATTGAATTATTAGCCAAAATCGCTACTCCAGCGGTAGCTAAAGCTAAAATAGAAGCAAAGGAAATTCAAGATTTGATAGATTCTCAAAAAGGGAATTTTAAATTGGAACCATGGGATTGGGATTTTTATTCAGAACAAGTTCGTAAAGCAAAATACGATTTAGATGAAAGTGAAATAAAACCATATTTTGAAATTACAACGGTTTTAGAAAAAGGAGTATTTTTTGCTGCAAAGCAAATGTATGGCATCACATTTAAAGAGAGAAATGATTTGCCTGTCTATCATCCTGATGTAAAAGTGTATGAGGTTTTTGATAACGATGGTTCTTCAATTGCTATTTATTATTTGGATTTTTATACTAGAGATAATAAAAATGGAGGCGCTTGGATGAGTAATTTTGTAAATCAATCTCATTATTTAAAACAAAAACCAGTAATAGTAAACGTCTATAATTTTGCGAAACCTATAAATGGAAATCCATCTTTAATTAGTTTTGATGATGTAACAACAATGTTTCATGAGTTTGGTCATACCTTACACGGCCTATTTGCGAATCAGCAATATGAATCACTTTCTGGTACCGCTGTTCCAAGAGATTATGTCGAATTTCCTTCTCAAATTAATGAGCATGCAGCATTAGATCCAATTGTTTTAAAAAATTATGCAATTCATTATAAAACTAAAGAGGTGATTCCGCAAGCACTAATTGATAAAATTAAAAAGGCGGATACTTTTAATAAAGGTTATGTTGTTACAGAACTTTTAGCAGCAGCTACATTAGATATGGCTTGGCATACAGTAGAAAATGAAGCAGATTTTAAACCTACATTAGAATTTGAAAAAGAAGCACTTACAAAATATGGTTTATTAGTTAATGAAGTGCCAACTAGATATCACACCCCGTACTTTGCTCATATTTGGGGTGGAGGTTATGCTGCTGGATATTACGCCTATACTTGGTCAAAAACCTTAGATTATACCGTTTATGATTGGATGAAAGCTAATGGTGGTATGACTAGAGAAAATTGCGAGCGTTTTAGAAAATACATTTTATCGGTTGGTAATAGTGTTGATTTGAATAAAGCCTTCAAAGATTTTATTGGTCATGATATGCAAGTAGAGTCGTATTTAAATAATGCGGGTCTTAATGAAAAATAAATAATTTAAATATATTTTTAAAAAAAAAGGTATTCCTGTAGGAATGCCTTTTTTTATGGTCGATAATTCTTTATTTAAAATATTTTATCAATGCATAGATGCTAATAAAGTGTTCTGAGCATTAAATGTCTAAACGCGTAATATTGGTAATTATCTAATTTAATTCGTAAATTTGCCTTTCAATAAAAATTATACAAAAATGGAAAATGGAATATATGCTAAATTTAACACTACAAAAGGTGCTATTTTAGTAAAACTAACGCACGATTTGACTCCAGGAACAGTGGGGAATTTCGTAGGATTGGCTGAAGGAAACTTAGAAAATAAAGTTAAACCGCAAGGAGTTAAATTTTATGATGGATTAAAATTCCATAGAGTTATTCCAGACTTTATGATTCAAGGTGGATGTCCACAAGGAACAGGAACTGGAGATCCAGGGTATAAATTTGATGATGAATTTCACCCAAGTTTAAAACACAACCGTCCAGGAGTTTTAGCAATGGCTAATTCAGGACCAGGGACTAATGGTTCTCAGTTTTATATTACACATATTCCAACAGATTGGTTAGATAACAAGCATACTGTTTTTGGACATGTTGTAGAAGGTCAAGATATTGTAGATGCTGTAGAGCAAGGAGATACTCTAGAGTCAATAGAAATCATTAGAGAAGGAGAAGAAGCTAAAAATTGGAATCCAATTGAAGCTTTCATTGCTTTTAAGGGAGCGCGTAACAAACGTGATATCGCTTTGAAAGCTGAAGCTGAGGCAGCAATGGAAAAATTAGCCGCAGGTTTTGAAAAAACAGAAAGTGGTTTACGTTACCAATTCATCCAAAGAGGTGAAGGGAAAAAAGCAGAAAGTGGTAAAACAGTTGCTGTTCACTACGAAGGTTCATTAGAGAATGGTAAAGTTTTTGATTCTTCTTACCCTAGAAAAAAGCCAATCGAATTTAGATTAGGTCAAGGTCAAGTTATTGAAGGATGGGACGAAGGAATTGCTTTGTTACAAGTAGGTGATAAAGCTCGTTTTGTAATTCCATCTCATTTGGGTTATGGATCACGTGGTGCAGGAGGTGCAATTCCACCTAACGCTACTTTGATTTTTGACGTTGAATTAATGGAAGTTAAATAAATTAATAGGAGAATTAAGTTCAATTATCTTTTTTAATTGTACTTAATTATCATTTTATTATCTTAAAAACCCCAAATAGTATTTTACTATTTGGGGCTTTTTTTTGTCAAGTAAAAATAAAATCTCTTTTAATATTTATAGTTGTCCAAATAATTAAAAATTTTAAAATGATTTACTTTGGAAGTCATCATCTATTTTCACCGTATTTAAAAGTAGTAAGTTAGATTGAAAAAAAAGGATAAGTCTTTGATTTAGAATTAAAAGTTTAAAAATAAGCAAAAAAAAACACCTCTATAAAAGAGGTGTTTAGTAGAAATATAAAAAATCCTTATGAATTGATTACATTAATTATTTTTAAGTTTTTAATGCCAGAAGGCAATTGCCATTCTACTTCAGCATCTTCTTTAAATCCAATAATTGCTACGCATAAAGGCGCTAATATTGAAACCTTTCCTTCCTTTAAGTTCGCTTGTGATGGCATCACGATTTGAACTTTCATTTGCTGTTTGGTTTTTAAATCTTCAATGGTTACTTGCGAATTCATTCTAACAATGCTTTCGTCTACAACACCATCTTTATTGATAACGGCACGATCTAACTCTTGTGTTAGCAAAGCGATTTCTCTAATATTAGTGCTGTCTTTTGCGTTTTTAGTTAATTCTCTAAGAATGTTATAATCGGTACTTGTTAAAACAGGTATTGGTTTCATGATGATTTAATTTAAGGTTATTTTTTCGTTTTTAGCAGTTTTTTCAACATCGTTAAAAAATAATGAAGCAAAACTTTCATTGGTTTTATGGTCAATTCGTCTGTAAAATACATTTGGAGTAATTGCTTTTGGACTGTCAAAACCACAAGCACCAATAAACTCTGCAAATGCTTTTAATGTATTGTTATGAAAATGTGCAACACGTACACTTTTGTCAGTAATATCTAATCCTTTGTACAATTTTTGATCTTGAGTAGCAATACCTACCGGACATTTTCCGCTGTCGCATTGAAGCGCTTGGATGCATCCTAAGGCAAACATCATTCCTCTGGCGCTGTAACAAGCATCTGCTCCAAGAGACATCGCTTTGGCAATATCAAAACCTGTAATGATTTTTCCCGAAGCCATAATTTTGATTTGATCTCTAAGACCATATTCTTTTAGAACTTTGCTAGCAAATATTACTCCATCTGCCATTGCCATTCCCATGTAATCAATAAACTCTAAAGGCGCTGCTCCAGTTCCTCCTTCAGCACCGTCAATAGTAATAAAATCGGGAACAATTCCTGTTTGTTTCATTGCTTCAATAATAGCAATAAACTCATCTTGACGACCAATACAAATTTTAAAACCAATTGGTTTACCATTTGAAAGTTCTCTCATTTTTTGTAAAAACTGCAACAATTCTACACTATTTGAAAAGGCAGTGTGTCCAGCAGGGGAGTGAACGGCTATATGAGGTTTAATATTTCTAATTTTAGCGATCTCTGGTGTATTTTTCTCACCAGGTAATAGTCCACCATGTCCAGGTTTAGCACCTTGAGAGAGTTTTAATTCGATCATTTTAACTTGAGGATAAGCCGCTTTTTCTTTAAATAATTCTGGTGAAAATGAACCATCATCGTTTCTGCTACCAAAATATCCTGTTCCTATTTGCCATATTAAATCTCCACCTTCTAAGTGAAAATCACTAATTCCACCTTCACCAGTATTGTGGGCAAAACCACCCAATTGAGCTCCTTTATTTAGAGATGAAATAGCAGTTTTACTCAAAGCTCCGTAACTCATAGCACTGATATTGTAAATGCTGGCGCTATAAGGTTGAAGACATTGCTCATTTCCAACTGTAGTTCTAAAAAATTGCTTGTCTGCTCTTTTTGGGTAAATTGAATGTGCCGCCCATTCGTAACCAATACGGTTAGGATCATCTTGCATTCCAAATGAAATAGTTTGCTTTACATTTTTAGCTCTTTGATATACAATAGAACGTTGTCTGCGATTAAAAGGTTTTCCGTCTAATTCTCCTTCAAAGAAATACTGACGAATCTCAGGTCTAAATGATTCTAACAAATATCTAAATCGACCTACGATTGGATAATTTTTCCTAATAGTATGGCTCGGTTGAAACGTATCCTGAACTAATAAAACGAGTAATAGTAATGGAACAATCAAAAAGAAGTAATTAATATCACCTAAGTAAGCCAATACACAAGTGATTACTAAAAATGAAATGGTAGCTAACCAAATAATTTGGTGTACTGCTAATTTTTTTAAAAACATGTTTTTATATTTTTTAAATTAGATTTAGGCATTAAAAAGATAGCTTTTTAAAACCGCAGAATAAATAAATGATGTTAAGTAAAACCTTCGTCTGGAAGTAGTTTGTTTTTATATAGACGAAGGTCTAATTGACAAAGGCTTTTGAATGTGAAAATTTAGCGACAAGCACAAAATCCTCTTTGAAAAAAGAGGTACATGTTGGCGGTACGTTTGAAAAGGTTTTCATAAACATTAAATTACACAGTGCAAAAGTACATTCATTTTTCGTTATAAATAACTTTTTTTTCTTTTTATGTTAATTTTAGCGTTCTTTATCAGTTCATTCTTGCTTCCTTCTTAAAAATAATGCCTTAAATATGTAGATTTAATTTTTTTTAAATAAGTAATAATGTAAAAAATCAAATTAAAATGGAACTAACTTGGAATGATTTTGAAAAAGTAGCTATGCATGTTGGTACTATTATGATGGTGAATGATTTTCCAGAAGCTCGAAAACCAGCGTACCAAATCACTATTGATTTTGGAGAAACGATTGGTATTAGGAAATCCTCTGCTCAAATAACGAAACGATACGCTAAAGCAGATTTAATAGGAAGACAAATTATCGCTGTAATTAACTTTCCTAAAAAGCAAATAGGAAAATTTGGGAGTGAATGTTTAGTTCTTGGTGCAGTAGGCGAGGATGGAGACGTAGTTTTGATCGCTCCTGATTTTAAGATCGAGAACGGATTGCGTATAGGGTAACTGATTATTAATAATATAATATAAATTAAATTAAATACAAAAGATGAATACTATTCAAAACTATAATTTACCAATTTTTGGAGAAATTGACATTAATAACTTAGAGGATTACTATCAAAAAGAGATTGTAATTAATGGTAATAAAATTGTTGCCAATTTAAGTTTTGACGAGAAAAACGTCACGGCAAAAAACTTTAAAACCATCGAAAAAGCATTATATGAAATTAATAAATTTGAAAATCTAGCTAAAACAGCAATTGAGAATGATTTTAATAACGGAACGGAAGTCAAAGAATATATAGAACAAAATTTAGATGAAATTGATTTTGAGCAATTAAACTTAAAAATAGATCATTCTGATTTTGTAAATTCAGTTGAAAATGAAATGTATAAAAAACTTCATTTAGTTAATGTTACTTTTTATCCAGAATATGATGAGGAACATATCGTTTTTGATTATACAATAGGAAAAAAACTAACAGATCTTTTGATAGCAGTTAAGTTTAATGATAATGGAGAATTGCAAGATCTAGTTATAGAAAACTAAAAAAAAAATAAGTGGGTTAAATTTTTAATCTATTTAAAGTCGTGTTTATATTATTTCTTTACAAAGAAATAATATAAACTCTACAAATTTGCTAATTGAAAAGTATTGGTAAATAATTTTCAATTATTATTTTATAAAAAAAAGTCCAAAAAAAACATTGTTTTTCTGGACTTTTTTAATTGTAAGTAAATAAAAATTAAATATCATCAAATTCTATATTGGTAAAAGTTGATGTTTGCGGTATAAAATCGTCATCTGTTTTTTCAGTAACGTATTCTTTCTTGAAATCTTTTTGGTGTCTTTCTGAAATTACTTCTTCTCCTTTGTGATTTAAGACATAAGAAGTCATTTCTTCTAGAATTTCTGCAAAAGCAGTAAAGTCTTCTTTATATAAATAGATTTTATGTTTTTTGAAGTGAAATGATCCATCTTCTTCAGTAAACTTTTTGCTTTCGGTAATGGTAATGTAATAATCATCTGCTTTTGTAGCTCTCACATCAAAGAAATATGTTCTTCTTCCAGCTCGTAAAACTTTAGAAAATATCTCTTCTTTTTCTAACATGTCATGTTCTCTCATAATCCTTTCTATCAATTTATGGTTGTTAACTAGTATCCAAAAATCTATAAAAAATATGTATTACACAACAATTAAAGCATTTCTTTTTCTGAAAGTTGCTTCAAATACAAAGCAGAATAATAACCTTCTTGATTTATCAATTGATTATGAGAACCTTGTTGAATAATTTGCCCATTATCCATAATGATGATTTTATCAGCATTTTTAGCTGACGAAACACGGTGACTAACTATTATGGTAGTTTTGTCTTTACAGATGTCATTTAGGTTATTTAATATCGTTTCTTCTGTCTGCGTATCAACGGCAGATAAACAATCATCAAATAGTAAAATTGGAGGGTTTTTTATAATGGCTCTAGCAATAGAAACTCTTTGTTTTTGTCCTCCAGAAAGTGTAATTCCTCTTTCGCCAAGAACGGTTTCATATTGCTTATTAAATCCCATAATGTTATCATGCACAACCGCACTTTTGGCAGCGGCTTTTACTTCCTCGTCTGTAGCATCAGCTTTGCCAAACATAATATTGTTCTTAATGCTATCAGAGAATAGGAAAGCATCTTGAGGAACGATTCCAATGCTATTACGTAAATCGAATAAGTTGATCCTGCTGATCTCGTTTTTATCAATGTTAATAGCCCCTTCGGTAACATCGTACATTCGTGAAATCAAAGATAAAATTGTTGATTTTCCCGATCCGGTTTTTCCTAAAATGGCTAAAGTTTCTCCTTTTTTTACAGTAAAAGAGATGTTTTTAAGCGCTGTTATATTAGTATCTTGATAAGTGTAACTTACATTTTCAAATGAAATTGAACCTTCAATTATAGATTTATTTTGATTCTTGTTTTTTATTTCGGGTTCTATTTTTAAAAACTCATTCAGTCTTTTTTGAGAAGCTTCTGCTTCCTGAACCATTGAGGAAACCCAACCTAATGAGGCTACAGGCCAAGTAAGCATATTGACATATAAAATAAATTCAGCAATTGTTCCAATGTTCTTTATAGTGCCGTCGATATACATTAAACCTCCAAAATAAATAACCACAAGGTTACTAATTCCTATTAAAGCTAACATCAAAGGACCAAATAAAGATTGCACTTTAGCTAAATTCAAACTTTTGCTTTTGCTTTCATTTGCCAAATTCACCATATTTGCTTGATGCTGATTTTCCATAGAGTAAGCTTTGATTACTCGGATACCAGAAAATATCTCTTGCGAAAAACTAGAAACTTTTGAGAGATACTGTTGAAAAATAGTACTTCTAACATTAATTTCAGAGCTTAATTTAAAAATAGCATAGGATAAAATAGGTAGAGGTAAGATTGTATACAGCGTTAGTCGTGGCGATACATTATACATATATACAATAACTATAGTAAATCGAATGACTGTATTAATGGTGTACATTACTGCAGGCCCCACGTACATTCTTACTTTAGAAACATCTTCACTAATACGATTCATTAAATCTCCAGTACGATTTTGCTTATAAAAGTTTTGAGATAAGTTTTCGTATTGACGGAAAACTTCGTTTTTCAAATCAAATTCGATGTGTCTTGACATTACAATTAAGGTTTGTCTCATTAAAAAAGTAAGAAAACCTGCAATTATCGTTGTGGCAATAATCAATAAGATATTCGAAATTAATTCGTCATAAATAACTGCTTTTGCCACTGTTTTATCTTTAGCAAAGGCTTCAATAACCTTAAATGATTTACTAATCAATTTAGGGGTAAAGAGCATGAATATTTGTGCGATTATGGTAAAAATAATTCCTAGTAAGAAACTGTATTTATATTTGACAAAGTATTTGTTGAGATAGCGTAATTCTTTCATTATTTTATGATATTCTGTGTTGAAATTGATTTATTTTTAGAATTAAGTTTCGAATTTGATAAATTCATTAAATAAACTAAAAGATTAATTTAATTATCGAATTAACGATTTTTTGACAAAACAGCAATAGATCTTTATTTTTTTGTGTAAATTTGAATTGTCTTTTTGACAAATTCATAATTTTATCACTATAAAAAATTACACTATGAACGCAGCTTTCACAACCGGGAAGGAACTTCAAAAAATGGATCCCGTTTTTGGCCAAATGTCATTTGATGATCACGAGCAAATTGTATTTTGTAACGACAAAGATACGGGTTTAAAAGCAATTATTGGTATTCATAATTCAGTTATGGGTCCAGCTTTAGGAGGAACAAGGATGTATAATTACGCAAATGAATGGGAAGCATTAAATGATGTTTTGCGTCTTTCCAGAGGAATGACTTTCAAAGCGGCAATTACAGGACTAGATATAGGAGGTGGTAAAGCGGTAATTATCGGAGACGCTAAAACTCAAAAAACACCCGAATTAATGCGTAAGTTTGGTGAGTTTGTTCACTCTCTAAGTGGTAGATATATTACTGCTGAAGATGTCGGAATGGAAACTAAAGACATGGATATTGTAAGAGATGTTACGCCATACGTTACGGGTATTTCTGAAGAAAGAGGAGGTTCTGGAAATCCTTCTCCAGTTACTGCTTATGGTGTTTTCATGGGAATGAAGGCGGCTGCTAAGCAAAAATTTGGCTCCGATAATTTGAGTGGTAAAAAGGTTTTAGTACAAGGAATTGGTCACGTTGGAGAAACTTTAGTAGAGTATTTGACAAAAGAAGGTGCTATTGTTACTATTGCAGATATCAATGAAGAAAAACTAAATGAAGTAAGTACAAAGTATCATTCAGAAATTTATAGAGGTGAAGATTTATATACAGCTGATGTAGATATTTATGCGCCTTGTGCAATGGGAGCAACGCTAAATGATGATACGGTGCGTAAAATTAAAGCAAAAGTTATTGCAGGTGCTGCCAATAATCAATTAGCAGATGAGAATATTCACGGTGCAATTCTTCAAGAAAGAGGCATCTTGTATGCTCCAGATTTCTTGATTAATGCAGGCGGAATAATTAATGTTTATGCGGAGTTAGCACATTATGATAAAGCTGAAATTATGCGTAAAACCGAAAATATCTATAACACTACTTTAGAGATATTCGATTTTGCAATTGCTAATAATATAACTACTCACAAGGCTGCTTTAACCATTGCTCAAAATCGTATTGATCAGAGAAAATTAGAGAATAGTAAGAAATAATTTTTTTCAGCAAACACCTATAACGATTCCATTCGTGACTTCGTAGTAGGTGTTTGCTGAATACTTTTAAAATAAGCCACTATATATTTTATTTTAAAAAAGGAAATTCTTATTTTTGCACCCTAATTAATAAAAGTTCTTACAAGGTGGTAAATAGAAGACACATTCGCGTCAAAGTTATGCAGTCCATTTATGCGATGCATCAAAGTGGTTCAGATAATCTAGAGAAAGAAGAAAAATTCCTTTTTTATAGCATCGATAATATTCAAGATTTATACCTTATAATGCTCTCTTCGCTTATTGAAATTTGTAAAACAGAAACTGTCTTTTTACATAAATCAAGCCTTAAGCATCTTGCAACTCCAGAAGAGCGTAAGCCGAACGAAAAATTCATCAAAAATCAAATTTTTCAAATTCTTTCCGAAAACAACTCATTAAGTATTGCGCTAGAAAACCGTAAAATTAATAATTGGTCTTTAAATGACGATTATATTTTATTGCTTTTGAGTGATATTAAAGCTAGTCAATTGTATGCTGATTACATGAGTAATGCTGTGAATACATTTGAAGAAGATCGACAATTTATCGTTGATTTGTTTATGGATGTAATTGTGCCTAATGAAAAGCTGTATGAATATCTAGAAGATGATAAGTTAACTTGGGTTGATGATATTCCTTTAGTGAATACCCATATTATTAAGCAATTAAAAGCAATTAAGTCTGGCGAAAATGATAATTTTAGAGTTCCAAAATTATTTAAAGACAATGAGGATAAGGATTTTGTAAAAGACTTGTTTAGAAAAACAGTTTTAAACGAAAAAGAATTGGCTAAGGAATATCTAGACAAAACACCTAATTGGGACAGCGAGAGAATTGCCGAGATTGACACTATTATCCTTAAAATGGCGATATGTGAATTTCTAAAATTCCCTTCAATCCCTGTAAAAGTAACACTTAATGAATATTTAGAAGTTGCAAAGGAATATTCTACTCCAAAAAGTAGTATTTTTATCAACGGAATTTTAGATAATTTAGTAAAAGAACTTGAGAAAAGTAAAAGAATCATTAAAGCTGGTCGTGGTTTAATGTAATAATTAATTAATAAAAAGAGAATTAAAATTATGGAACAGTTAACTCAATTTGCACCGTTTATATTAATGTTTGTGGTAATCTATTTTTTCATGATTAGACCACAGCAGAAAAAAGCGAAAAGCGAAAAAGAATTTGAAAGCACATTAAAAGTAGGTGATAAAATAATCACTAAAAGTGGTCTTCACGGAAAAATTTCTGAATTAGCAGATACAACAGTAGTTGTTGAAACGATGTCTGGAAAATTGAAAATGGAGCGTTCTGCTATTTCTATGGAAATGAGTGCTGCTTTGAGTAAAAAATAAGAATAAAGCAAAAATTAAAAATCCCAAATTTCAATTGAAGTTTGGGATTTTTTTTTGGTTTATTTAGATTTTTGCAATGCTGTTAGTTCAGCGATTTTTACAATTACCTCTATTGCTTTTTGCATACTTTCTGCAGGAACATATTCATATTTTCCATGAAAATTGTGTCCTCCTGCAAATATATTAGGACACGGTAAACCCATGTATGACAATTGAGAGCCATCTGTTCCGCCTCTAATCGGTTTAATTAATGGTTTAATTCCAATTTCTTTCATTGCTTTTTCAGCAATATCTACGATGTGTTTTACAGGAACAACCTTTTCTTTCATATTGTAATATTGATCTTTGATCTCTGTAATTACAATATCTTCGCCAAATTGCTTTGCAAATTTTTTATTAATCTTACGAGTAATTTTTTCAATTAATTCTTTACGTTTTTCAAATTTCTTCTTGCTGTGATCGCGAATAATTAATTCTAAAACGGTTTCTTCAATGCTTCCTGTTAAATGGTGAACGTGAAAAAAACCTTCGT
Organism: Flavobacterium sp. GP15; assembly: GCF_014281985.1. NCBI lineage: Bacteria > Pseudomonadati > Bacteroidota > Flavobacteriia > Flavobacteriales > Flavobacteriaceae > Flavobacterium > Flavobacterium sp. GP15. The sequence continues at coordinate 32,092 of NZ_JACFTC010000010.1, read as the reverse complement.
AACCTTTAGTTTCTTGTGGTGTTTCTTCTGGCGGTAATTTGTTTATAAAATCATTAGCAATCAGCATCGAATTAATCATTTTGCCTTTTGCATATCCAGGATGCACGCTTTTTCCTTTAAAAGTAATTTTAGCCCCAGCTGCATTAAAATTTTCATATTCAAGTTCTCCTACTTGACTTCCATCCATGGTGTAAGCCCATTCTGCGCCAAATTTAGCCACATCAAAATGGTGTGCGCCGCGACCAATTTCTTCGTCAGGAGTAAAACCAACTCTAATTTTCCCGTGCTTAATTTCAGGATTATTGATTAGGAATTCCATGGCAGTAACAATTTCTGTAATTCCTGCTTTGTCATCTGCTCCTAATAATGTAGTTCCATCAGTAGTAATCAAAGTTTGTCCTTTGTATAACAATAAATCTTTGAAATAGTTAGGTGACAAAACGATATTTTTCTCAGCATTTAAGACGATGTCTTTGCCATCATAGTTAGGTACAATTTGTGGCTTAATATTAGCACCACAAAAATCTGGAGAGGTGTCAAAATGAGAAATAAATCCAATCGTTGGTACTTCATGATCTACATTGCTAGGTAAAGTAGCCATTATATATGATTTATCATCTATTGTAACGTCTTGCATTCCAATAGTTTTTAATTCTTCTACCAATTTGTTGGCAAGATCCCATTGCTTTTTAGTGCTAGGTGTAGTTTCTGAATTTGCATCAGACTCAGTGTCAATAATAACGTAACTGATGAAACGATCTATAATATGTTGCATTTTACTTTGTTTTATGCAAATATAATCATTTTTTCAGGATCATTTTTTAGCGTTTAAAAAATGATTATATAAATTGTTTTGCAAATATTTATTTATCAAAGAGATAATTCTATTTTTGCACAACACAACAACACTATCATGTATAAATTAATTATTCGTCCTTTTCTTTTTTGTTTTGATCCAGAAAAAGTTCACTATTTCACTTTTTCGATGATTCGATTTCTGTCTAAAATACCAGGCTTAACTTCTGTTTTTAAGTCAATTTATTTAGTTGATGATAAGAGATTAGAGACAGAGGTCTTTGGGTTAAAATTTAAAAATCCTGTAGGATTAGCAGCGGGTTTTGACAAAGATGCTAGTTTGTATAGTGAATTATCTAATTTTGGTTTTGGCTTTATTGAAATTGGAACGCTTACACCCGTTGGGCAAGAAGGAAATCCTAAAAAACGTTTGTTTAGATTGAAAGAGGATTCGGCAATCATCAATAGAATGGGGTTTAATAACGGTGGCGTTAAAGAAGCCGTAGAACGATTGAAAAAAAATAAAGATGTTTTGATTGGAGGAAACATTGGTAAAAATAAGTTGACTCCTAATGAAAATGCAACACAAGATTATGAAATTTGTTTTGAAACACTTTTTGATTATGTTGATTATTTTGTAGTTAATGTAAGTTCTCCAAACACACCAAACCTAAGGGCTTTACAAGACAAAGAACCGTTGACTGAATTGTTGCAAACGTTGCAAAATAAGAATTTAGCAAAGCCAAAACAAAAACCAATTTTATTGAAAATTGCTCCCGATTTAACGAACGAACAATTGCTAGATATTATTGATATAATCAATCAAACTAAAATAGCAGGTGTTATTGCAACAAATACGACTCTTTCCCGCGAAGGATTAATGTCGGTAAATAAAATAGAAATAGGTGGGTTATCTGGAAAACCTTTGACAAAGCGTTCAACAGAAATTATTCGTTTTTTATCTGAAAAAAGTAACAAATCATTTCCTATAATTGGAGTAGGAGGGATTCATTCAGCTCAAGATGCTATAGAAAAACTAGAAGCTGGTGCAAGTTTAATACAATTGTACACTGGCTTTATTTATGAAGGTCCTGCTTTAGTAAAAGCGATTAATAAGGAAATTTTAAAAAGAAAATCCTAAACTCAATTGTACTAGGATTCCAATTAATAAAGCAATGCCAAAACTCAACAACGTTCCAATTAGTACGTATTCAGTTAGTTTTCGGTCTTTGGCTTCTTTTAAATCACCAAATCTAAAAATTGATTTTGCAGCCAATAAAAAACCAATTGCTTCAAAATGACCTGTTAATATAAAAATTAAAATAAAAAGACGCTCGAGAACGCCTATGTAGTTTCCAGCATTTTGTAGTGATTTATCTTTACTTTTATTCTCTGGTGTCCAGATAGAAATAATATTTTTTATAATTATCGATGTAGGTTTGGTGAGAAAAAATACAGCAGTAATTACGATCCAAAATTGATTTCCTAGCGCTGCGAAATTCACACTAGTTTTAGTATAACTAAAGGCAATAACCAGAATTAGTATTGTGTTTAGGCTCTGCTCTACTGTAAACCAGTTTCTTTTTGTTTTTGATGTTTGATACTGTAGTTTTATAATAGCTACAAACCCGTGAATAATTGCTAAGATTAGGGCAAACCAACCAAAAGAAAGTTCTCCAACAAAGATCCAGGATAGTATAAAATGCAGCGCAATATCTAGATAGAAATAAAGGCTTTTGTGCTTTTTATGCTCTTTGACTTTTATCCACGAATTGGGTTGTAGTAAGAAATCAGTTATGAGGTGTGCTAAAATTAATTTTACAAATACAATCATGCTGTAAGGGTTTTAATTTTTTTTCTAAAATAGCGATCTACTTGAATAACTAGTTCGTAATTAGAACGCTTTTGTCTTCTGCTCACAGCAGCTTGATTTATACCTAATTTAAAACCTATTTCCTCTTGAGTGGCAGTTGGATTTTGAATAGCAACTAGTATAAAAGTAGCAGATTGCTGAAGCCAATTGTCCATGAAAGATAAACTTAATTTTAATATTAAATTTAATTCTTCGTCAAAAAGGGAATCGTTTGAATTTACAATTAAGTTTATTTTTTGTTTTTTTAAAATTTCAAATTTTTCTCCAGAGCGAATAAAAGCAGTTCCGTTGCTTTCTGTTATTTTTTTTGATTTATAGGTTTTATTTCCAAATCCGATGCTCATTCTCACATCTAAACGAATCGACTTAAAAAAAGCTTTAATTTGAAATGCTATTAATAAAGCCTCTTCAGGATTTTTTATTTCCAACTGAAACTCATCTCCACGATAAATTTCCCAATCATTTGGAGTTTTTCCAAATTGGGATAAAAAAACTTTTAGATCGTCCATCCATTTCTGAGATGGGAGTTTTCGTGAATTGATAATATCGGCAGTAAGTATTGCAATCATATTTCAAATATAATTTAAAAATTTAAATTATATTACATAAATAAGTAATATTTTAAATTATTACCTAAAATTGTAATACTTATATTTATTACTTAAAATTGTAATATTTTTTTTTTGTTAATACGATAAAACGATTTCGTAAAAACAATTTCTTTAGTATCTTTGGCTGCCTATGAAACCAATAAAAATTATAGAATGTCCACGTGATGCAATGCAAGGCATCAAACCGTTTATTCCTACTGAGAAGAAAGTAGCTTATATTCAATCTTTACTACGTGTAGGTTTTGATAGTATAGATTTTGGTAGCTTTGTTTCGCCTAAAGCGATTCCTCAAATGCAGGATACTGCGGAAGTTCTAGCACAATTAGACTTATCTCAAACTCAAAGTAAATTATTGGCTATTATTGCTAATACTCAGGGAGCAAAATTAGCTTCTGAACATGCTGAAATACGTTATTTAGGTTTTCCGTTTTCAATTTCTGAAAATTTTCAGATGAGAAATACACATAAAACAATAGCAGAGTCATTGATTACGCTTCAAGAAATTTTAGAAATTGCTGCTAGTAAAGATAAAGAAGTGGTGGCTTATTTGTCAATGGGTTTTGGAAATCCTTACGGAGATCCCTGGAATGTGGAAATCGTGGGCGAATGGACTCAAAGATTAGCAAATATGGGAGTTAAAATTTTATCACTTTCTGATACAGTAGGAAGCTCTACTCCAGATGTGATTTCCTATTTATTTTCAAATTTAATTCCTGCTTATCCGGAAATAGAGTTTGGAGCTCATTTGCATACCACTCCTGATAAATGGTTTGAAAAAATTGATGCTGCCTACAAAGCAGGTTGTCGTCGTTTTGATGGTGCGATTCAAGGTTTTGGAGGTTGTCCTATGGCTACTGATGATCTAACAGGTAATATGCCTACGGAGAAATTATTATCCTATTTTACCGCTCAAAAAGAAATTACTAATTTGAGTCCGATGAGTTTTGAAAGTTCCTATAATGATGCTTCAAAGTTGTTTGGTGAATTTCATTAGAAATATAATTTTCATATAAAGTCTTTTTCTCTATAACTCCGATTGAAAACGCTGTTTATTTGCGTGCTTTTTTATTTTCTTTTATATATTTTTAAAATAAAATGAAACTAACGTTTTAACTTAAAGTTTAGCAGAATACTTATCAAAATTATTTTATAATCTCAATCCATATGCGGTTTTAGACTCTATTTTTGATGTTCGTAATTATTCAATAAGTAATAGCTATTTATAATATTTCATTTTTTTTCCTTTTAAATACTTTGTAAATTTCTATCCATAATACTGATATCGAACCTACTAAAATACTTAATCCTATTTGTAGACCAGAAAGGCTTTCGAATTCGAAAAAGTTGGCGAATAAAGGAATGAAAAGTAAGCAAGCTGTTGTTACAATAGTGGTAGAAATAATCAGTAAAACCAAATTATTTTTATAACGCAATGTTGTAAAAATGGAGTAATAAAAAGAACGGTTGGTAAGGGTTAAAAAAATGTTTGCTGAGATTAAAGTTATAAAAACCACAGTTCTAGTAGCGGCTTCAGAAAACGTATTGGTTACACAATACTGATAAACAAACAATAAACCAATTGTTATAACGATTCCTTGTATAATGCTAATTGTGATTTCTTTGAGTTTAAAGAAAGTATTTGTAATTGGCCTTGGTTTGAGCTGCATCAAATTGCTTTCCATTGGTTCGTTTTCATAAATTATTGAGCAAGTTGGCCCCATAATTATTTCTAAAAAGATAACATGTACAGGAGAAAAAATATTAGGATAAATCCATCCCAATGCTAGTGGAATGAAAACTATTAATATAATAGGAATATGTATTGAAATGATATACTGAATTGCTTTTTTTAGATTGCTATAAATTTTCCGACCCATTGCAATGGCTTCAATCATTTTAGAAAAATCATCATCAATAAGAATTAGATTTGCGGCTTGTTTGGCAATTTCAGTACCTTTTTTTCCCATAGCAATTCCGATATGAGCTGATTTTAGTGCGGGCCCATCATTTACGCCATCTCCAGTCATTGCCACAATTTGATTATTATCCTTTAATGCTTTAATGATTTTTAGTTTTGCTTCGGGAAACATTCTGGTAAAAATTGATGTTTCCATTACTCTTTTTCTTAGAGTTGTTTCGTCCATTGCCATTAATTCATCTCCGTTTAATGTTTGGTCGGCATTTCTAAACCCAATTTGCTTGGCAATTGTGGCGGTTGTTTCTGCATTGTCGCCAGTCACTATTTTTATTTGAATACCAGCTTTATATAAGGTTTCGAATGTTGCTTTTATATTTGCTTTAGGAGGATCGTAAAAAGCTACTAATCCTTTAAAATCAAAAGTGAATTCTTGCTGTTTTTTTGGATAATTAGTACCAATAAATGAAGCAATTCCAACTCCTAAAACACGATAACCTTCTAGAGCCATTTTTTTCATCGCTGCTAATATGTCTTTCGTTTCTTTTTCAGATAAGTTTGACGTGGCTATTAAAGCTTCTGTAGCGCCTTTAGCCGCAATAATTCGGGTTCCTTTAAAATCCTCGAAAACATGTGTCATCATTGGAGGTTTACCATCTAATGGATATTCGTGTACTAATTTAAAATTAGGTCGTTCATCTGATATTTCTAATTTTGAATAGGCATCATGAAGCGCTATTTCCATGGCATCATAAGGAATGGGTTCGCTTGCCCACATAGCAATAGTTAATAATTCAATACTATTTGGATCTGTATAATTTTCTTTTATAAGGTTGTCGGATAAAGTGTAGCACTCTGCTAGAGTCATCCTGTTTTCTGTAATCGTTCCAGTTTTGTCTGTGCAAATTACATCGGCACTTCCTAATGTCTCGACCGTTTTTGTCTGTTTTACAATAACTCCTATTTTCATTAATCGCCAAGAACCTAACGCCATAAAGGTGGTAAAAGCCACTGGAATTTCTTCTGGAATAATACTCATCGCTAACGTCAATGCTTTTAATAAGCTGTCAAGAAGCATTTTTGAATTGTAATAGTTGATGATCCAGACCAAAATGAAAATTCCTAAACCTACAAGCGACATTTTTTTTACGAAGCTTCCTATTTGAACTTGAAGCGGTGTTTTCTCTTCGACTATAGCTTCTAAACTTTGACCAATTTTACCTAACTGAGTTTGGTTTCCAATAGCAATTACTTTGCAAATTGCTAAACCACTTGTAACAATAGTTCCAAGAAAAACAGAGTCATTATTCGTATTTTCATTTTTGAACACTGCCATTGATTCCCCAGTGAGAATAGATTCGTTAACTGCAAAATCATTAGATTGAATGATAGTAGCGTCCGCAGGAATAAATGTGCCTTCTTCAGTTTGGATCAGATCACCAATGACAATCTCCTCGCTCGGAATTTCTGATGTTATGCCGTTGCGAATGACTTTGCTTTTAGGTTGCGAAAGTTTCTTTAAATCGTTAATGGCAGATCTACTTTTAGATTCCTGATATAGCGAAATGGCAGAAACTAATACGATAGCCATTCCCATAAAAATACCATTACCGTAATCACCAGTTATAAAATAAATACTTGTTGCAGTAAGTAATAATAAGAACATTGGTTCTTTTATCATTTCAAGTACGGAGTTCAAAAAAACATTCTTTTTTTGTTGAATAATAGTATTTGATCCAAATTTTGTTCTAGATTGTACTATTTCTTCATTTGAAAGACCTTTGAATTGCTTTTTTATTTCAGTCATTATAAATAAATATATTGGAGAATGGTTTAGAATTACGGATGCGAATTTTTGTCAAATAATTGACTTTGAATTGCAAATTAATTAATTATTCTAAGATTTAACTGTTTTTTCGCTTAAGATTGTCTATATTTGCACGCAATTAAACTCCAACTACAATTGCAATGATCGCACACAACTCTAAAATTATCGGTGAAGGATTAACTTACGATGATGTTTTATTAGTTCCTAATTACTCAAATGTGCTTCCTCGCGAAGTGAGTATCCAATCAAAATTTTCTAGAAATATAACGCTTAATGTTCCTATTGTATCTGCTGCTATGGATACAGTTACTCAGAGCGCAATGGCAATAGCTATGGCTCAAGAAGGAGGAATTGGTGTACTGCACAAAAATATGACTATAGAGCAACAAGCGGCTAAAGTTAGAAAAGTAAAGCGTGCAGAATCTGGAATGATTATCGATCCTGTTACTTTACCATTAACTTCGACTGTTGCAGACGCTAAGAATGCGATGAAAGAATTTGGAATTGGTGGTATTCCAATTGTGGATGATAATAAAATTTTAAAAGGAATTGTTACGAATAGAGATTTGCGTTTTGAAAAAAATAGTTCAAGACCTATTGTTGAGGTAATGACTACTGAAAATTTAGTTACTGTTCCGGAAGGAACTTCACTAGAACAAGCAGAAATTGTTTTACAAGGACATAAAATAGAAAAATTACCAGTTGTAAATGATAAATATGAATTAGTTGGTTTGATTACCTTTAGAGATATTACCAAACTAACTCAAAAACCAAACGCCAATAAAGATAAATTTGGACGATTAAGAGTTGCTGCTGCGTTGGGTGTTACTGCTGATGCCGTCGAAAGAGCAACAGCTTTAGTTAATGCTGGAGTTGATGCTGTAATTATTGATACTGCTCACGGACATACAAAAGGAGTAGTGGACGTTTTGAAAGCGGTAAAAGCTAAATTTCCAGAATTGGATGTTATTGTGGGTAATATCGCTACTCCAGAAGCTGCCAAATATTTAGTCGAAAATGGTGCTGATGGTGTGAAAGTTGGTATTGGTCCAGGTTCAATTTGTACTACTCGTATTGTTGCAGGTGTAGGCTTTCCTCAGTTCTCTGCCGTTCTTGAAGTAGCTGCGGCTATCAAAGGTACTGGAGTTCCTGTAATTGCAGATGGCGGAATACGTTACACAGGTGATATTCCTAAAGCGATTGCTGCAGGTGCAGATTGCGTAATGCTAGGTTCATTGCTTGCTGGTACTAAGGAATCTCCTGGAGAAACTATTATTTTTGAAGGAAGAAAATTTAAATCATACCGCGGAATGGGTTCTGTTGAAGCAATGCAAGAAGGTTCTAAAGATCGTTATTTTCAAGATGTTGAAGATGATGTGAAGAAATTAGTTCCAGAAGGAATTGTCGGTCGTGTTCCTTATAAAGGTGAATTAAACGAAAGTATGCAGCAATTTATTGGTGGTCTTCGCGCAGGAATGGGATATTGTGGTTCAAAAGATATTCCTACTTTACAAGAAACAGGTCGTTTTGTTCGTATTACTGCTAGTGGAATCAACGAAAGTCACCCTCATAATGTGACAATTACTAAAGAAGCTCCTAATTATTCAAGGTAAATTTAAGCTCAAAATATTAAAAAGGCTGTTAAGAGTATTCGAACTCTAAACAGCCTTTTTTATTTGTAATTAGTCTCTTTTCGGAGCATTTTTCTTATCTCTTTTTTCTTCTTTCTTTTCCTTTGCTGTTTTTAAAGGCTCTTTTTTCGCAGTTTTCTTTGCGTCTTGACTTTTTGCCATGATAATAGATATTTAAAATTAGTTCTTGTTATGTAAGTAAATGTATGTAATCTTTTTTGATTTTGAAACTGAATTTACTTTAAAAAGACCTTTTCTTTATCTAATTAGTATAAGTCTTTTTCTGTTTCGAAATTTAATGATTTATTTTAAAATTGTACAAGATGAAATTTAATTTTTACTTTTATAAAGTACATTATCCTTACAAAGAGATTTTTTTTTTGAAAGTAGTTTTTTAATCACCATAGCTCTAAACGGCCATGGGATTTTTTTATTGGAGAATTGTAATAACTTGAATTTCTATCAAAAAATAATTCCTCAACTACTTAGTATAATTGAGGAATTATTTTAAATATTTAAAATCACTTTATTTTTTCTTTAATACTTTATATTCTTCATAACATCCGCTAATAGCATCCATAATTTGCAAGTCATTAGCTGTTTGTATGAATGATTCGGAGTAATTACAGCGTTGTAAAATTTCGGCTATTTCATTTTTATCTACTCCTAATAGTACGGCAATCATTTCTCTATCAAATTTAGATTCTAAAAGATTACGAACTGTATCGTCTTTCTTCATTTCTTTAAGTTTCTTAAGTTCTTTGGGATTTTTGCCAAAAAAGTTATAAAGAACATCTGCAGGATTAAAGATAGATCCTAATACCCTTCCAAAGGCATTTGGAGAGTATTCTCCCGCCTCATATCCTTGACTAAGTCCAGAAATACTATATCTGAAATTTTCTTTAACAGGAATGATTTTAGTGTCAACTTCTAGATAACCTGTTAGGTTAAATGGGCGAATGACTACTTCCTCTAGCGCTATGGCTTTTTCTGTAAGTTGTATTTTTGTGCTTTTATTTTTTAACCAGTCATTGGTAACTCGAACCCGAAGGGATTGAAATCCTAAACTCGTAATGTGTAAGGTGTCATTTACTTGCACATCTAGCTCAAAGTAACCGCCTAAATCGGTAGTTGCTCCTCTTACTTTATTTACATTAATGATGTTAACGCCTACTAAAGGTTCTTTAGTCGTATTACTGATTATGATACCATTAACTTTCTGGGAGGGTTCTTTAACTTGCGCAATGGCAGTTGAGGAAAGTACTAAAAAAAAGAAAACTACAAAATATTTCATATGCTAATTTAAAACTTTAAAAGTAATAAATCAAGATTGAATATTTTGTAGTTTCCTTATATAATTATAAGAAGATTAACAATGCATGTTAGTCTCTTCTTGGTCTTCTTGGTCTTGGTGAATCACCAGATCCTTCAGAACGTCTTGGAGCTCTATCAGAAGAACCTTCCGTTCTAGGTCTGTCCGATGTAAAGCCACCTTCTCTTCTTGGAGCAGATGAACTTCTTGGTCCGAAACCACCTTCTCTTGGAGCTGAATTTCTATCACTTCTAAATCCACCGCCTGATGAACCTTCTCTTCTTGGTGCAAAACTACCTTCTCTTCTTGGAGCAGCACTTCTTGAACCACCAAAACTTCCACCTGAACTTCTTCCATTGTGATCACGTCTTCCGCCACCATCATTTTTAGAAATTTCAACATTGATTCTACGTCCTTCTAATTGTACGTTGTTCAATATTTCCATTACTTTATCCGTGTGTTCTGGATCTGTGTTAAAGAAAGAGAAACCTTCTTTTACGTCTACTTTGAAAACGTCATCACGACCTAAGTCTAATGTTTCTTTCAAGTAGTCTTTTAATGACATCCAATCAAAGTTATCTCTAGAACCAATGTTCACGAAATATCTTGTTGCGCCACTATTATTGTTCTCTCTTGGAGCTCCATCTCTATCATCACGCTCGCGTCTTTCGCCAGATTGAGAAGAAATGTCTCTGTTTTTCTTGTAATAATTGATAAAACGGTTAAATTCTACCGATACCATTTTCTTGATTAATTCCTCTTTCGATAAATCTTCAAGAACGCTATTAATTGCAGGTAAGTAGTTGTCAATTTCGTGATCAACTTCAGTATCTTTAATTTTTGTAGCTAGGTGTAACAATTGAATTTCGCAGATTTCAATTCCAGAAGGTATTGTTTTTTCTTCGAATTTTTGTTTGATGATTCTCTCGATAGAAGAAATCTTACGCAATTCACTTTTAGTAACAATTACAATAGAAGTTCCTAATTTACCAGCACGACCTGTACGACCTGAACGGTGATTGTACGTTTCTATTTCGTCAGGTAATTGGTAATTTACTACGTGCGTAATATTGTCAACATCAATTCCACGTGCAGCAACGTCAGTAGCTACAAGCATTTGGATTTGTCTTCCACGGAAAGATTTCATTACACCATCACGTTGCGCTTGAGATAAATCTCCGTGCAAAGCAGCAGCGCTGTATCCATCTTCAACCAATTTTTCGGCAACAGCTTGTGTATCACGTTTTGTTCTACAAAAAACTACTGAGAAAATGTCTGGATTAGCATCAGCTAAACGTTTCAAAGCTTCGTAACGATCACGTGCATTTACTAAGTAAAATTCGTGAGAAACTGTAGCTGAACCTGAATTTTTAGCGCCAACTGTAATTTCAATTGGGTCTTTCATGAATTGTTTTCCAATACGTGCTACTTCAGCAGGCATTGTTGCAGAGAACAACCATGTGTTTTTGTCGTCTGGCGTAGTCGAAAGGATGTTTACGATATCTTCGTAGAAACCCATGTTCAACATTTCGTCAGCTTCGTCAAGAATACAATAGTTAATTTGAGAAATGTTAACCAATCCTCTATTAATCATGTCTTGCATTCTTCCTGGAGTTGCCACAATAATTTGTGCACCTCTCTTTATGTCTCTCGCTTGTTCTGTAATGCTAGCTCCACCGTAAACTGCTACCACATTAATACCTTTTTCGTATTTAGAGTAGTTTTTAATTTCGTTGGTAATCTGCAAACACAATTCACGTGTTGGAGATAAAATTAATGCTTGTGTGTTTCTGTTGTTAGCATCAATTTTTTGGATAACTGGAAAACCAAAAGCTGCCGTTTTCCCTGTCCCTGTCTGAGCCAACGCAACCATATCTGTATCTTTTTCCAATAATAGGGGAATCGCTTTCTCCTGTACTTCGGTCGGACTTTCAAATCCTAGATCTAAAATCGCCTTCAGTAACGATTCACTCAATCCTAATTGTTCAAATTTATTCATATGTATTTTTAAAATAGGGTGCAAAATTACTGTTTATAATTCATATAAACTAATGCTATTTTAAGAATTAATGATTTATTGTGATTTGATTATCAGAATGTTAGGATTTTATTTAAGAATTGGTATTTTTTATTTACTCAAATTTAAGTGAAATTCATGCTTTGAATAGGATATTATGTTGTAAAAAACCTATTTTTTGCCTACTTATTTGATTCCTATTAAAAATTTAATCAAATTTTGGGTTGCTTTTCCTCTGTGACTGATTTCATTTTTTATCTCTAAAGATATTTCTGCAAAAGTTTCTGTATATTCCAATGGGCGAAAGATAGGGTCGTATCCAAAACCTTTGTTTCCAGTTTTTTCTAAAGTGATTTCTCCTTCTGCTATACCTGTAAATAATTGTTGTTTACCGTTTATGTTTAGTGCAATTACGGTTTTAAATTGTGCTTTTCTATTATTTTTATCTGATAAATTGTCTAATAATTTATTCATATTATCTTCAGAACTGCGCTGCTCTCCGGCATATCTTGCAGAGTAAACACCTGGTTCCCCATTTAAAGCGGAAACTTCAAGTCCTGTATCATCAGCAAAACAATCATACCCATATTTTTTTGTTACATAATCCGCCTTCAGGATAGCATTCCCCATAATGGTATCTGCGGTTTCTGGTATTTCTTCTAGGCAACCAATGTCTTCTAGACTAAGAATTTGAATGCTTTTGGGAAGCATACTTTGAATTTCTATAATTTTATTTTTGTTGCTGGAGGCGAAGACAATTTGCATATTTTTACTGTTGAAATTTTTAACTTTCAAATATACATTTTTGGATGTTAGATTTTGGGTAAATCATCGCAGAATCCATTTTTAAATTTAAACTTTTAAACCTCAATTTTATAATACTAGTAAGTTGAAGTTTAAGTTCATTTTTTAAAATTATAATGCTTTCCAAAGTACTTCATCTGGAGTGGGAGCAATTATAATTGTATTTTCTTTAGTTACTGGATGAATAAATACTAATTTTCGGGCATGTAGATGAATACCACCATCAGGATTACTTCTATCAAAACCATATTTTAAATCCCCTTTTATTGGGGAACCTATTGCAGACAATTGTGCCCGTATTTGATGATGTCTTCCCGTATGTAGATTAATTTCTAAGGCAAAATAATTAGTGAGTTCCTTTATGATTTTATAATCTAAAATAGCTAATTTACTATCAGGAACTTCTTTTAAATGTGCTTTTGAACTATTATTTTTTTCGTTTCTTTTTAAATAATGAGTCAATTTATCTTCAGCGATCAAAGGTTTGTTTTTGACAATACACCAATAGGTTTTTTGAGTTTTTCGATTACTAAATAATTCGTTCATCCTTGTTAGTGCTTTACTCGTGCGGGCAAAGACAATTATGCCTGATGTAGGACGATCTAAACGATGTACAACACCTAAAAAAACTTCTCCCGGTTTATTATATTTATCTTTAATATATTCCTTAACCACATCAGATAATGGCTTGTCTCCTGTTTTATCGCCTTGTACGATATCACCAACACGTTTATTTATAACGATAAGGTGATTGTCTTCGTGAAGGATTTGGAGATTTGATTTATTTGATATGATTTTCATTTATTTTTAGATTTTGGGCTTTTTTAGATCGGTTTGTTAAATTTAAATCTTTATTAATGCTTCTAATTTTTTGTAAATTTCAACGGTTCTTTCTGAATGAAAAACTAGTACAGAAGCGAAAATTATTTGATTTTTATTTATTGTAGATAGTTACCTAAATATAAAAACTGAATTAGACGATGTTTAATTCAGTTTTTATAAAATTACATTATCAAAATAGATTTTCCTTGTGGTAGATGTATTCTAATATTGCTCGTTAGCGTTAGGGAAATCACTCGATTTTACATCAGCAACATATTGCCCGATAGCGGTTGTCATTCCGTCATATAAGTTCATATATCTTCTTAAAAAACGAGGGCTAAATTCATTATTCATTCCTAACATGTCGTGAATAACTAATACTTGACCGTCTACACCGCCACCAGCGCCAATTCCTATTACAGGTATCGATATACTTTTGGCCACTTTTTCGGCTAAATGTGCTGGAATTTTTTCTAATACTAATGCAAAACAACCTAATTTTTCTAATAATTGAGCATCTTCCAAAAGTTTATCTGCTTCTTCCTCTTCTTTTGCACGAACAGTATAAGTTCCAAATTTATAGATAGATTGTGGTGTTAAACCCAAATGTCCCATTACTGGAATTCCTGCATTCAATATTTTTTTAATCGATTCTTTAATTTCTTTTCCACCTTCCAACTTTACAGCATGTCCACCGCTTTCTTTCATAATCCTAATTGAGGAGCGCAATGCTTCTTTAGGATCTGATTGGTAACTTCCAAAAGGTAAATCTACAACAACCAATGCTCTCTCTGTAGCTCTAACTACCGAAGAAGCATGATAAATCATTTGGTCTAAAGTGATAGGCAATGTCGTTTCATGTCCAGCCATAACATTTGAAGCCGAATCGCCTACAAGAATCACATCAATCCCTGCAGAATCGACGATTTTTGCCATGGTAAAATCGTATGCAGTTAGCATAGATATTTTTTCTCCATTAGCCTTCATTTCAATGAGTGACTTCGTGGTAATTCTTTTATAATCTTTTTTTGCGACAGACATAGTTCCTATTTTAAGTGTGTAAAGGTAATCAAATGTATATTTTTTGTTGAAAAATGTAAAATTATATTTTATATAAATACAAGCTTTTCTTAAATTAAGAAATTAGAACAGCAAATGGCTATGATAATGGAGAATTGATTTAAAAGAGTATCAAAATTCTAATTTCTAATAGGTTGTTTTTAAGCTAAAAGTATGATTTTTTATTGTTTTAAATGTTTTAAAAATTGTAGAATTTTACGCTTAAGTTTTAAAAAATAAAATTCTAGTTTGTTTCTAAAAGTCAATTACTTTATCTTCTATAATCTGTTATAGGAAGTGTTACTAATTTATTTGTAGCAAATTTACATTTGCATCATCTTTTTTATCTACTATAATTGCAAAATTGGGAATGGTTGTAAAAGTTTGTTTTTTGCCTTCAATTTTTTTAAATTTTAATGTTATTCCTGCTGTTGAATCATGTTCTAAGCTAACTATTTTTAATGAAGTTTCTAAATTAGTCTCTGGCAAAACAAGAGCGATTACATCTTGTTTAGAGAAATCAATTGTGGTTGGCTTTCCATTTTTGCCCATCGTTGTTGCCGTACCAAAAATAGAGTTGAATTTTTCTAAAGTTTCAATTTTTGGATGCTCTAGTTTACCTGCATTATTTTTCACAAAATAATTTTCGGCGATTTTATAATCAATAGAATTTGAATTTAAATCGGAACTCATTTCTTCTGTTAAAGGTTCTTGAATTACTGAAGAATCTGTTTTTTGTTTGCTTTGACAAGATGCTAAAATTATTGTACTAAAAGCGATGGTTAAAATTATATTTTTTTTCATTTGATTAGTTGATTTTTATGATTGTCTTCTGTATTGAAGAGTTGTAAAATTTAGATTGAAGTTATTTTATTCGAAAATAAAAGAATATTAAAAGGGCGATTATTATTAACATACTAATTGCGCTACATATACATTAAAGCATAATTCACGGTATATTTTTGGTAATAATAACTTTAGTTTCGAGTGAAATTATTTTCTCTAAACTTTGTTTGAAATTAAATTAAGCTTTTAGCAAAAATTTCCCGTTAGGATTTAATTTTTCACAAAATTTTTACGCAACATCAGACCCATAAAAAACGCAAAAAAGATAGTATTTATTAAGAATTTCACCCAATTAAATTCTTTTAAATCATAAAGATCAAATGCAGCTTGTAGAATCGCATATAATAGACCACCTAAGAATATTGTTTTTAGTATTTTTAAATTTTTTTCTTTCATTTGGCATTTAATAATATGATGATACCATAAAAAAAATCCTTAATTGTTAAACAAGTCAAGGATTTCAAATTTTATTAATTAACTAATTTCTTTAAGAACTTTATTTGGATCATATCCAAAAAGTTGATGTTCTTTTATTATCTCAGCAATACCGCTAGGAAGCATAGTTTCCCAACCTGGTTTGCCATTATTTATCATATTCAAAACTTCACGGGAGAAAACATCAAGGATGCTCGCATCGTAATCATTTATGTCTACCACTTTGCCATTGAATTTAAAGAATTTGTATAATTCTTTCATTCTAGGATGTACTTTTAAGTTTTCAGAATTAATAATTTCACCATTTTCATCAATCATTGGATACAAAAAGACTTTCATATCACGGTAAAATAATTTTCCAAAAGCTTCTAAAATTCCACCGCTCAAATGACGGTAATATTTCTCATCAAAGATGTCAATTAAGTTGTTTACACCCATCGCCAATCCCATTCTTGCTTTTGTGTAATTAGAGAAATATTCTACAACCTTGTAGTATTCTTGAAAATTAGAAATCATTACGGTTTGTCCTAGAGAACAAAGTAATTCTGCACGATCCATAAAATCTCTTTCGTCAATTTCACCATCAGAACGAAGATTAGAAAGTGTAATTTCAAAAACTACCAAGGTATTTTCTTTTTCTACTTTATTCTCGTTCAAAAACATTTTTAGTGATTTCTCATACATGTCCATGTTTACTTTTGTAACCGGACGGAAACTACCTCTAAAAGCGAGTATGTTTTTTTTGTATAAAATAGCAGCAGGCAAAACATTAATGCCATCAGGATTAAACATAACGGCATCAGTCATTCCGTTTTTTACCAACTGTAAACTCATCAAACGATTGTCTACATCTGCAAAACGAGGACCAGAGAAATTGATAGTGTCTATTTCTAATTGGTCTTTGTCTAAATGATCGTATAAGTAACGCAACAAACGTTTTGGATCGTTGTATTTGTAATAAGCACCATATATCAAGTTTACACCAAGAATACCAAGTGTTTCTTGTTGCAAACGTACATCTGTTTCCTTAAATCGAATGTGCAATATAATTTCGTTGTAATCTTCGTCTGGCTCAATTTGATAGCTAATACCAACCCAACCATGTCCTTTGAATTGTTTTGCAAAATCAATAGTAGCAACTGTATTAGCATAACTGAAAAACATTTTGTTGGGGTGCTTTTCTCTACTTAAACGTTTTTCAATTAGATTTACTTCATGAGAAAGCATTTTTTTAAGGCGACTTTCAGTTACATAACGACCATCTTCCTCTATTCCGTAAACGGCATCACTAAAATCTTTATCGTAGGCAGACATTGCCTTTGCAATAGTTCTAGACGAACCTCCAGATCTAAAAAAGTGTCTTACGGTTTCTTGACCAGCTCCGATTTCTGCAAAAGTTCCGTAAATATTTTCATTCAGGTTGATACGTAGGGCTTTATCGTTTACTGAAGGTATTTGTTCGATGATTCGATCACCTTTTAATTTTATTTCTGTGTCCATTTTATTTTAATATGGCTAATATGTTGCAAAGTTAATGAAATAGCATTCTAATGAAAGAGAATTAATCCTATTTTTGTAAATAAAATCAAGAAGTTTGAAGGTATATTTTTTAGGAACCGGCACCTCACAAGGTATTCCTGTTATTGGCAGCGACCATCCCGTATGTAAAAGCAAAGATTTTAAAGATAAAAGGCTAAGAGTATCCATTTGGATTTCTTGGGATAATTTCTCTTATATCATAGATTGCGGACCAGATTTTAGGCAACAAATGCTTTCTTCGAATTGTAGTAAAGTAGACGGAATTTTATTTACTCACGAGCACTCTGATCATACCGCAGGAATTGATGATATTCGTCCTTTTAATTTTAAACAAGGCGAAATACCTATTTATGCCAACAAAAGAGTTATTACTAACCTAAAAAGTCGATTTTCGTATGTGTTTGAAACGGTTAATAAATATCCCGGAGCGCCATCGGTAGCGACAAATGAAGTTATTAATAATCAACCTTTTTCTATAGGAAATAAAACTGCAATTCCCGTTAATGTAATGCATGGAAATCTTCAAGTTTTTGGTTATAGAATTGATGATTTCGCTTATTTGACAGACGTGAAAACGATTGAAGAGAGCGAAATTTTAAAATTAAAAAATCTAAAAGTACTCGTTATAAATGCTTTACGTGAAGAGCCTCATGATACGCATTTCAATTTGAAAGAAGCCTTAGATTTTATAACTTTGGTACAGCCAGAGAAGGCTTATCTTACGCATATTAGTCATGTTATGGGATTTCATGAAGCGGTGCAAAAAAGTCTTCCAGAAAATGTTTTCCTTGCTTATGATAATTTAGAAATCACATTATAATCCAATTCAAAAAATGAAAAAATCATTATTTCTCTATCTAACGATTCTTGGTGTTCTAACAGCTCTTTTTACTTATATGTTTTTAAGTAAAGAAGTGAAATATGAACAAGATAGATATAAAAAAACTACTGCAAAGCTGAGAGACAGTATCAATCTTGTGACTACTAAGTTGGCGGATGCAAATTACTTCTCATTAGAAAATAATGAAAATGCACAAAATTATTTTGACTCTGGTAGTTCTAATAAAACTATTGCATATGAAAAATTAATTCCTGTTGTTACCGAGCAATTATTAGATTTTAATGCCAATCCAAAAGGGAATCCTTATACAGGTCAAGATCAAATTGGAGCGAATAAATTTATTATCAATAAAGTCAAAATATTAAACCATAGATGGATAATTGCTGATTTTAGTGATGGTGATATTTGGGGTGAAGTTTTATTGAAATATTTCGTGAATAATGATGAAACTATTTCTTTTGAAGTAAATCAGTCTTTGTTGTATCAAAAACAGAAGTAATTATCACTTAAGGCAGTTTTCAGAAATAGCTTCTGAAAACTGCAAATTTAAGATTATTTATTGCTGCTCTAAAAGCCAGTTTTTGAAATCATAGAAATTTTGTGGTGCCACTCCGTGACCAATCGGATATTCTTTGTAGGTAACTTCAATTCCTAAATTCTCTAGTATTGCTGGCGTTTTTCTCGCCCAATCAATTGGAATTACTTGATCGACAGTTCCATGAGAGGCAAATATTTTTAAATTACTAAAATTATTTTTAAGGTAATCTTCTGCTACAATATCTAAATTCAAATATCCACTCATAGCCACAACTTTCTGCACTTTTTCTGGATAAGAAAGCGCTACAGCATAGCTTAAAATAGATCCTTGGCTAAAACCAATTAACGACACATTTTGCGCATCGATTGGGTAAGTCTGAATTAATTCATCTATGAATTTTGCAATCAAATCTCTTGATTCTTTAGCCTGATCATTATCTGAAAACTTATTTTGATCTGCATCAAAATTGATGGCATACCAAGCATAGCTTCCATATTGCATATCATAAGGGGCACGTGCTGAAATGATATAATAATTTTCAGGAAGCTCTTCTGCAAAAGAGAATAAATCGGCTTCATTACTACCATATCCATGAAGTAAAAGTAAAAGTGGATTTTTATCTAGTTTTACTTTGGGCTCACGTATTTTAAATTCTAAAGATAAACTCATTTTTATATATTGATTTGACAAAGATTGTGTGCTTTGAAATTGAAATTTATGATATGTTTGATAGCCATTTTTGGAAATAGGTTCCTAGCAAAGGAACGGGTTTTGTTTCGCCTTTTATAGCACTCGTGATGCCATAAGACCAAAGTACTAAAACAAATATCCACATAGGAGCAGAAATCATTAAGCTATCAAAATTACTGATGATTAATCCCAATGAAATAAAGGTTAATGTTAATCCCAAACCTTGACGAATATGAAAAGAAGCAAATGAATTCTTATCTTCAGAATTCATTGACATCGCTATAAAAACACCAATTCCTAAAATATAGCTTGTTATTGCTGCTGTTTTTCCTGTTTCTGTAGTATTGTTCATTATTTTATGCTAAAATTAATTTTTGTTGGTTTAGAATTCCGTAAACTTTTCCTTTTATTGGGGTACCTAAAAAAGCAGAATTCTTAGATTTAGAAAGAATGGATGATTTTGTGAAAATACTTTCTATTTCTGGGTTAAATAAAGTGAGATTTGCTGATGATCCTTCATTGATAGTTTGTATTTCGATTCCAAAAGTTTCTTTTCCAGCAGTTAATTTTTCAATTACAATTTCTAAAGGTAAAACAGTCATCAATGCGCCGAAAGCACTTTCTAAACCAATTGTTCCACTTTTTGCCCCATCAAATTCCATTTTTTTATGCTCAATGTCGATCGGATTATGATCTGATGTAATCATATCAATTGTACCCTCAGTTAGTCCTTTCAACAATGCTATTCTATCCGTTTCTGTTCGCAATGGTGGTGAAACTTTGTATCTCGTATCGAATTCTTCAAGTTTTTCGTCAGTCAAAACTAAATGGTGTACTGCAACACTACAGCTTACTTTTAGCCCATTTTTCTTTGCTTCTTTAATTAATTCAACCGATTTTTTTGTAGAAACTGTTGGGATGTGTAATTTTCCTCCAGTATATTCCAGTAAAAATAAATTTCTTGCTATTTGTAATTCTTCGGCTAGATTTGGAATTCCTTTTAGGCCTAAACGAGTAGAAACAATTCCTTCATTAGCTACTCCATTACCTTTGATATTTTCATCTTGAGAAAAAGCGATAGTCAAGCCATCAAAATCTTGTACATATTGCAATGCAATTTTTAACAAGTTAGCATTACTTAAACTTTTATTGTAATCACCAAAAGCGACTGCTCCCGCTTTTTGCATATCATACAACTCTGCCATATCTTTTCCTGCACTTTCTTTTGTTAAAGCACCAATAGGATAAAGTTGGGTAGCAAATCCAGTTGCTTTATTTTTTACAAAATTAACTTGGGATTGATTGTCAATAATAGGGAAGGAGTTGGGTTGCAAAGCAATTGCGGTAAAACCACTTTTAGCCGCTACTTGAAGTCCATTAGAAATCGTTTCTCGATCTTCGTAACCTGGTTCTCCTAGTGAAACACTACTGTCAAACCAACCTTGTGAAACGTGCAGATTATCTAATTTTAACTCTTCTAGTTGTTCTAAATTCGGAATTGAGGTTCCTATTTTCTGTATAAAACCATCAACAATTAAAATATCTACAGTCTTATTTTGAAAAGGACTTTTTGAATCGATAATTTTGGCGTCTCTGATGATTAATTTCATAGTTGTATTTTAATTATTTGAGCTTGGTTTTCTATTTTACGAATCTTATTATAGCCATTTCTGTAAATAGAAATAACAATGCAAAGATAACAAACCATTTCCAGATTTGATTGTCTGTGCGATCAGTTTGTAAAGTGTTAAAAAGTGATTTTATAGATTCGAAATTTTTGTATTCTGATAAAATATTTTCAGTAGCTGGAGTCAAATCACTTTCAGTTCTACCATAGTTAAAACTGATATTTTCTACCCATTCTTTTTTATTAAATACAGCAAAATTCCCTGCTTGTTCTGGATAGTCTCCAAAACTCATTTTAACTTTATTATTAAGTATTTGTTGCGTTGGAATAAACTGTTCTTCAACCCCTTTTACGTTTAAAATAGCATCTTTATTTAAGATAGTCTCTGTTATATGTGGATTGTTATTTCCTATTGTTAAAGCAGTAATGCCATTATTATGGTTGTACATTGCCATCTTGTAAAAAGTAGGTACAATAAGTGGTGATTGCTGAAAATTAGAGTTTTCAATAGAAATAGGTGCGGCAAAAACAGCTACTTTTCCAATGGGATTATTAGTTGAAGTTAGAAAAATGCTTTGGTCTTCATACGACAACGCAGAAGGGTACGAACTTGATAAAGTAAAAGTCTTTTTTGTTTTTGGATATTGAAAATTAGCTACTTTTTTTTCAAATACACTATTGTATATTGGATGATTAAAATTGATTTTAGTAATCTGTTTTTCTGTGTTTTCTAAAGTATTAAATTTTAGATTACCAAAATTGGTTGCCAATAAATTTAAATTAGAAATAGAACAGGAAGCAGAAGGAATAACGATTAAGTTTCCTCCTTTTTCTACAAAAGATTTCAGTGTAGTGATTAATGCTTGTGGGATTTCATCGAGCTCATTTAGAACGATAGCATCTTGTTCCTCTAGTTTATTGTAATCTAATGCGCTTAAAGTAGTGCTGATGAAATTGAATTCTTCAGCAGTATAAATTCGAGATAGAAAATTGTTTTTCACAGCTTCTCCGATGCTGATTACATTCGTTTTTTTAGCTTTCGAAATGCTGAAATACAAAACATTATCATATGATAAACCCTTGTCACTAATAGAAACATAGCCATGAAAAGCCTGTTTTGGAATGGTAAAATTTATAGTTTTTTTCGGGCTGTCTAATGTTACAGTAGTTTTAGCAATTAGGGTTTTATTGTTGTATAAGGAAATAGGGGTAGGATCAAATTTATCACCATAGGTAGATAATTGAACACCAATTTCATAGAATTGATCTACTGTTTTATGAATGTAAACGCTGTCAATAGCAATATTGTTTTTAAGAACCGCTTTAGGGATTATGAAATGTATATTGTTGTCTAAATCTATATTTTTAAGGTTCTTTTTATCTATTCCAATACTGTCTGTGATGATTACAATATCCTTTTTAAAAGCTGATTTATGTGCTTTTAATTTTGCCATTATATTATCCAATTCAAATGGAGTTGCACTATATTTCAAATTTTGTAAAGAATTGCGAATCGATTTAATATCGGTATTCCAAAAATTTTCTGAAGCAGTAAGTAAAGAGAAATTGACGTTTTCGGGTGTTTCTTCTAATAATTCTTGTACCGCTCTTTTTAGTAATTCGCCTTTCTTCCCTTTGGCTTGCATGCTAAAAGAATTGTCTAAAATGATATATAATTCATTATTTGCGTTTTTGCTGTCTTTTGATTCGTAAAATGGTTGTGCAAAAGCAATTATAACGAAAGTAAGTACTAATAAGCGACAGGCTAGAAGTAACCATTTTTTAATTTTAGAACTTTTTCTAGTTTGTATAGAAAGTGCTTTTAAGAAGCGAACATTTGTGAAATATTCTTTTTTAAAACGACGCAGTTGAAATAAATGCACCAAAATAGGAACAATTAACGCGAACAGAAAGTATAAAATTTCGGGATGTTTAAAATGCATTCTTACGTTGTGTTTGCCTCATTTGTTTTTCAATTCAATTCAGTGAACTGAATTTCATCAGCCAAAAATACAAATTACTTTATAGTTTTAGATGAAGTTTTCTGAATATTTATAGTCTTACTAAATTGCTATTTTTATAAATAAAACAGGATGGTATATGTGATTATTTAATACTAATATTATAAAAAAATAGGCAAAAATGATTTCCATTTTTGCCTATAATAATTTAAATCTAAGAATGATTTTATTTATTTTTATCTTTTCTTTTCTTATCTCTCGTTTTTAGCATGTTTCTATTAACAGAACCATGTGTTTTTTTCTTAGTTACACCCGGTCCGCCAAGATTCACTTTCTTATTCTTTTTACTTTTTTCTTGAAATGCACCATCACCTTCCAGTTTTTTCTTTTTCATCAAAAACTTAATCGGTTGTCGGTCTTTTTCAGGTTCGATTAACTTTGTTGAAATCTCCACTGTTTCAGGAAACTCTTCAATAGTTAATTCCATATTCATTAAAACTTCAATCTCTACTTTATATTCTTCTTCACGCGGCGCTATAAAACTTATTGCAGTTCCTTTAGCATCAGCACGACCAGTTCTACCTATTCTGTGCATATACAATTCAGGTAGTTCGGGCATTTCAAAATTGATAACATGAGTAATATTAGAAATATCCAAACCTCTTGCCATAATATCAGTAGTAATCAAACCACGTAAATTACCTTCTTGGAAGGAAGCCATCGTACTCAAACGATAATTTTGTGATTTATTAGAGTGTATCACTCCAAATTGATCTTCAAATTCCTCTTCTATTCGTTCTTGAACTAAATCGGCAATTTTTTTATTATTTACAAACACTAAAACACGACTCATTTCTTCGTTGTTGTGTAAAATATGTTTTAAAAGATTTATTTTAGTATTAAAATTGGGAGCTTGGTAGGTGATTTGTTTGATGTTTTCTAGCGGTGTTCCCGATGCAGAAAGTGTCACTTCTTCTGGGTAATCAAAATAATCATTCAAAATGGCATCTACTTCATCGGTCATGGTTGCCGAAAAAAGTATGTTTTGACGTTTTTTTGGCATCATAGCCAAAATCGAAGTCAGTTGCGTGCGGAAACCTAAATTAAGCATTTCGTCAAATTCGTCGATTACTAATTTTTGCATTTCTTCAAAACGGATTACATTATCCAAAGTTAAATCCATGATTCTTCCCGGTGTACCTACAAGGATATCGCAACCAGTATAAACTGTCGTTTTTTGAGTGTTAATATTTACACCACCAAAAATTCCAATAGTTCGAACAGACATGTATTTTGTCAATTTCTCTACTTCTTCAACTACTTGAACTACAAGTTCACGTGTAGGGACTAGAATTACTATTTTTGGAGTGTGTCCAGGCGTAAATTTATATAGTTTTAATAGTGGTAATAGGTAAGCGAATGTTTTACCAGTACCCGTTTGAGCGATTCCCATCATATCTCTTCCGGACATAATCACCGAAAAAGTTTTTTCCTGAATAGGAGTAGGAGTTGTAAATCCTAAATCATCGATTGATTTTTGTACAGATTTAGGAAGATTGAATTGCTCAAAAGTAGTCATTTGCTTAAATTTTTTGCAAAGATAGTGTTTTTGAAAGTAATGCTCAAAATCAATAAAATTATCTGAATTTAGAGGTTATATCCATTTTTAAAGTCTGCTAATTATTTGATTAAATGCTTCTTTTTGACATTATGCAATTAAAGTCTTTTTTTTGAGATTTTATCTGAATTTAGATTGCGAAATTTCATTAAATCCAACATTTTTTTATTGATTATAAAGTTCAATTTCATCTATCATTACCATAGGTTTTTTGTTTTTTCTTGTTCTCCAAAAAGGTAATTCGGTTTGGTTTTCTACTTCAATTTTTATCCGCTCTAAACCACTTAATTTTGAATCAATTATTTCAATGGATTTAGATTTTAATTCAAAATTTTCTTTTAACGCTATATTTTCAACTTCATTTATAAAAATCCATTTGTTATTAATATAGCCATATACTTTGATTTTTCTTGGAATAAAAATCCAATTTCTCTGATTGTCTAAAAAGTTAATTTTAATTCGATTAATGGCTATTTTATTGGTAATAATTTCTATTTCAGGATTATTTCCATACCATCCTACCCAATTCATATTATAATCCGTGTGTCCTTTTATTCCATCAACAAGAGAAGCAGATCCTTTTCCTAAAAAGTCTGGAAATGGTGGAGTTAGAAAATTCACCTTTAATTTTTCTCCCAAATGAACTGTTGTGTTTTTGCTAATTTCTAACCAGTTTTCATAATATTTATTGGGAGATATTCCGTCTTCACTTAGTTCGTATATCCCTAATTCATTACAGACTGTGGTAAATTGTTGTACTCTTTCGGTGAGACCGGGTTTTACTTGTTTCTTGCCTTCAGAATTGGTAAGGAACATTCCGTGGGTATCAGTGCCATAAAATTTAGATTGTTCGAAATAAACAAATTCTAATGCAAGCCTCAATTTTTTTATTCTATTAGATAAAATAGAATCCTGTTGTACAGATATTGTTGCTTCATTTAATAATAAATCATATTCATCCATGGCTTTAGGGGATAAAAATGTATTTCTGTTTTGAATTGGACCAGAGTAAATGTCTAAAGCTTTTTTTGATTGTTCTTGATTTATGGCTAAGAGGTTCAGGTATTCTTGAACGTATGGAGCTGCATTGCCATAAAATACTTTTAAAAAATCGGCTGTGATTGCTTTTATATCTATTTCTGCATTCCACAATAATTTGGCTAGCAAATACTGTCTTAATTCTGAAAAGTCTCCGGGGCCATCTGCGTAACCTTGCACAAATAACCCTTTGATATGCTGTTTTTTGAAAAACTTATAATTTTCTGAAAAAGTATTAATGTTTGGAAAAGGAGACAAATAGTTTGAAAACTGAACTGTATAATCCCATAAATATAAATTTGGCGTCAATTTTTTCCAATTATTTAATGTTTTTTCAAATGACAAATTATTGTTGTCACTAGAAATTGATTTAGCGCGGTTTAATTCAATTGGGCATACCAAAGTGTAAATATTTGGACTTATTTTTAGATTAATTGGCGGTTGAAATGTGTGTTGATATGCTAAAGTGACTATTTTTATTTTTGGAAAATGCTTTGCAATTTTATTTAAAAAGAAATAAAGAGACCCTTGAGGACCACCATGTTTTTGGTTTAAAATGCTACATTGATCGCATTGACAAAAAACGGTATCATCATTTTGACTAACAGACAGGAAAGTTGCATTGGGATTGTCGCTAATAATTTGAGTTATTTTTGCAATTATTTTTTGTAAAGCCATTTCATTTGTCATGCAAATTGACTCAGCTCTTCGTTTTCCTTCATAAAAAGCAAAATATTCAGGATTGTTTTTAAAAAATAGTTTTGATGGTAAAAGCTCATTAAATGTATGTCCCCAAATACTAAAATCATCTTTATGCCAATCTAATTTATGCCATTCTCTAAAATCTTTATCAAAGGCATCGGGGTAATAGAGCACACGATATTCAAAAGAAGGTCGATATGTTTTTTTAAAATTTTTAGGATAAATGAATTGATTTGTTTTTGGTATATAATAATCAGTAGCAGTAAATTTTCTGAAACCCCATTCTTCTAGTAAAGTGTAAACCCCATAAATAAGTTGTTGTTCGTTAGTGGCGATTAAATAGATGTCTTTATCGTCACTTTTAATATAAAAAGAAGGCTCCTCTTTTTTACTTTTTAATGGTTCTATTATAAGATGAATAGATGCTTTTTTGGTTTTAAAATTATCTTTAATTAGAAAAGGGTTAGTGAAACTTTTATCTAAATATTTCTTTAAAATTTTTGCTGCAGGAAGAGCATTTGTATTGATAATACATATGGAGTTTTGATCCTCTAATACATCATTAATTGTAATAGTAGATTGAGCCATTGTTTTGGTATTTAAAAGAGCTAAAATAAATAGAAAATAGATTGATATTATCCTACTAATAAACATATGCTGAAGTTATTTGAAGAAATTGTTTTGAATTTATGTTTAAAGAAATAGGTTGTTGATTACTAAAGATATTAATTAATCAAGTTGTTCGTCTATTGGTCTTTTTTAAATTTTAAAAACGGTTATACTTTTAAAGTATATTTAAAATAGTTTGCTGTTGTAAAAATTAACGATAGTGTTTTAATTATATATAAAATAATAGTTTAATGTTTTTTCAAAAGTATCAGTAACAAAATTGAATTTGCGATTTATCTTTATAGAATAGTTGTTATTTCTTTAATTACAAGAGAATACTTTAAAATGTTTTTTAGATAAGAATTTACTCTATTATTTCTTTTTTAATAGTAATAATGCTCTAATTTTTACTTTTTTTTTTAAAATTAATTAAATATTTTTTTTCTTACCTATTGTTTGTTTTAAAATTATGATTTTAAAGAGCTAAAAATCTTAGTTTTCTGTATTAAAATCTTAAAAATCTTAAAAGATTAATTTTTTAACGAAAAATATTTTTTTTAGATTACTAAATAACTTCGATTAAATACCAATAAAAACGTTCAAAGACAGCTTTTTTTTAATTTATAAAAATAATCATTTGTTGATACAAATATCCAAAAATTGTTAATAGTTTTTTATATACATTTGCAACGTTTTAATAATTATGACATTACAGTTTTTAATAATAACTTGTTATTTGTGATAAAAATTTCACTTTTATTATTTTTTAATTAAAAAATAAGTTTGATTGTGTTTTTCTAAATTGTTTTATTCATAAATTTCAATAATATATAATAAAAATTAAAACCAAAATAAGTAAATTAACGTATATAAGTGTATTGGTTTTTGTATCTTTAAAATACATCAACCTTTTTTGCAGTTATATTACTTTTTCAACATATATCGATTCATCATTTAATGGTGAACATTTAAATTATAATAGTTAATGAATATCAAGTATATGAATCAAAACTACGCTCCGAAATTATCTTTTTTGAATATATCTAAATCAGTAAAATATTTATTTTTAGTATTTACTGTAGGGCTTCTTACTTTCTCTTCTGCAAATGCTCAAGTTTGTGGAACTCCTGGAGTAGATGGTCCCATAACTATTTCTAGTGCTGTAAATACCTATTATCCTGTTTTAAGTAATACACTTACTTTGAATGCAGGGGCACAATCCATACAAGTAGGGGCAGTGCCAGCAACAGATAAGTATCAAAATAACTTTGGTACTTTAGCAATTGCAACTGGTGATTTGATTTTGATCATTCAGATGCAAGACGCAGAAATTAACTATACTAATAGTGCTCAATATGGTTCAGGTTCCTCTACTTCATATACAGATGGTCTTGGAGGTACTGGATTTACCAATATTGGCAATACAGGTATTTTTGAATATGTAATAGCGACAAATAACGTACCGCTTACTGGAGGGAATCTAACTTTTAAAGGTACTGGTACTGGTGGTGGTGTTAAAAATAGTTTTTACAACGCACCTCCAACTGCAACAAGAGGAAAAAGGACATTTCAAATTGTTAGAGTTCCACAATATTCTAATTTAACATTAAACGCAAATATTACCACACCGCCATTTAATGGTAGTTCAGGTGGCGTTATTGCATTTAATGTTTCGGGTACTTTTAATTTTGCTGGTTTTACTATTGATGGTAATGCAAGAGGATTTAGAGGAGGCTTTAGCCCTATTTTAGTTTCTGGCAATAATAATTCAACAACCTATGTTGGTGCAACAACCAATACTGCAATTTCAGGTAAAGGAGAAGGAATAGCGGGAACACCCAGATACATGTGGGATGGATTTAATGAAGTAGGAGATACTTCTCAAGAGATGCCAGGAGGATCTGCTGGTAGAGGAGCGCCAGGAAATGCAGGAGGTGGAGGTAACGATCACAATGCCGGTGGTGGTGGTGGTGGTAACG
The DNA here is from genome assembly GCF_014281985.1 of Flavobacterium sp. GP15. NCBI lineage: Bacteria > Pseudomonadati > Bacteroidota > Flavobacteriia > Flavobacteriales > Flavobacteriaceae > Flavobacterium > Flavobacterium sp. GP15. Next base: position 3,002 of record NZ_JACFTC010000010.1, on the reverse strand, counting down.
GTGGTTACGGTGGTTTAGGTGGTTTAGGATGGCAAGGTGGTAATGGTGATGTTTCTCCAAAAACAGGCGGAGGAAGACCTGGTTTTACATCTTATCTTACAACCCCTCCTTTGGATAGACTCATCATGGGTGGTGGTGGTGGTGGTGGTGACGCCAATAATGCTACTACTGGTGTAAAAGGTGGAGTTGGTGGTGCTATCATATTAATAAATGCAGGAAACCTTATAGGAACAGGTAAAATTCAAGCGAATGGTGGCAATGGTGCTGCAGGTGCTTATGGAAGCGCTCCCGATGGTGCAGGTGGAGGTGGAGCTGGAGGAAGTGTATTTTTAAATATTTCTAATCCTAGCACAGCGACAATTACAATCGATGCAAAAGGAGGTAACGGTGGTAACACTGAGAATGATGGTGGTAATGAGCATGGTCCCGGAGGCGGAGGCGGAGGCGGAATTATTAGATATAATGCAGCAGGATCTACAATTACACGCAATGTAAGTGCGGGTTCGGCTGGAAAAACTAACAATGGAGCTGCTCCAACAAGTACTCATGGAGCGATGGATGGAGCTGCTGGTTATTCAGCAACTTTTGCTGCTGGTGATTTAGCTGAAAATCTTCAGATTAATTCAGATTGTTTTCCAATTTTGGAGACTAAAGTAAAATCGTTAACTTCATCAGTTTGTAATTCGGTTAATAATGAAGTATCCTATGAAATTCAAATAAAAAATATTGGAAGCGGAAATGCTGCAAAAGTTTTCTTAGACTTCGCTTTTCCTACAGGTATAGATTTTTTATCCGCTACAGCAGTTTATTCTATAGAAGCTACTGGTCCAGCGGGTCTTTTGTCGTATACTAACACTGCAAACAAACCTTTAATAGGTGATTTTAATATTGCTAAAGATGGAACAGTAACAATAACCTTAAAAGGTAAAATTACTAGTTCTGCTACTACAGGTGTAAACAATGCTAATGCTCAAGCAATATATTTAGATCCTACAAGAACAACAGCTAATCCAAACAGACAAATTACTGCATTTACTGATAGTTTTGGGTCCTATGCAAATAAATACCAAGGAGGAAGTCAAGCGAATGTTTCAGGTATAAATTTTAAAGGATCTACTACTAATATTGATGATGTTAATATTTTGGCATTACCTGGAGCGCCTACAGTAACTACTACACAACCGAATTGTACTACTTCAACAGGAACAATAAAAGTGACTGCGCCTGTTAATGGTTCGGGTATAACGTATTCGTTAACTGGTTTAGCTCCAGTTGTTGCAGCAGTGTCTAATTCTACTGGACAATTCTCTGGTTTAGTAGCTGGTAATTATGAGGTAACCACTACTAATGCTAATTCATGTACTTCATTACCTACTTCTACAATTACTATAAATTCTGTTTCTGGTGCTCCCACTACTACAAGTGTGTCTATTTGTGTAGGAGGTTCAGGAAATTTAATTGCGAGTGGATGTACTGATAATAGCAAAATTGAATGGTTTACCACAGCTACTGGAGGGTCTTCAATATTTACGGGTGCTACTTTTAATCCTATTGGTGTATCGGGTTCAGGATTACCCAATGCAAATATTGCTGGAACAACGACTTTTTATGCTAGTTGTAATGGTTCCACATGTAGAGCAGCAACAAACTTTGTTATAAATCCAATACCAACAATAAATGCTGTTACGCCAGGGACAATTTGTGGTGCTGGAAGTGTTACTTTGAGCGCTACTGCTTCTTCGGGTACAATAAGTTGGTATGATGTTGCAACTGGTGGTACACCAATAGCTACAGGAGCTACTTATACCACCCCAAGTTTGTCTGTAACCAAAACGTATTATGTAGAAGTATCTAATAATAATTGTACTTCAACTAGAACTTCTGTTACTGCTACAGTTAATGCCATACCAACAATAGCATCAACTGCAGGAGCGGAAAGATGTGGGCCAGGAACTTTGACTTTAAAAGCTACAGCCTCAGCAGGAAAAGTTAATTGGTATGCAAATGCACTAGGAGGAACTTCGCTTTATGAAGGAACTGATTACATAACTCCAAATTTATCTGCAACCACTACTTATTATGTTGATGCAACAAATAATAGTTGTACTTCAAACTCTAGATTAGCTGTAGCCGCTATGGTTAATACAGTTTCTACGCTAACATTAACTACTGGTTCGCAAAATCAGACAATTTGTACAGGAGCAGCAATCACAAATACGGTATATACTTTTGCAGGTAGCGCTACTAATGCTGTTGTGACAAATTTGCCTGCAGGACTGACCTCCAATGTTGATACAACAAATAAAACAGTAACTATTAGTGGTACTCCAACAGTTGCTGGAACTTATACAATAACAACGAATGGACATGTAGGATCATGTACTGCAGCTACTTTAAGCGGAAAAATTGATTTTATTACTATAAATACTGTAGGAGTTGCTTCATCTACACCAACATTATGTATTAATTCAGCATTAACAGCAATTACACATACTACTACGGGTGCATCAGGAATCGGTACAGTAACTGGATTGCCTGCTGGTGTTACTGCAAATTGGTCAAGTAATAAAATCACAATTAGTGGTACACCAACCGCATCTGGAACATTTAATTATACTATTCCATTATCTGGAGGATGTGGATCAGTAAATGCTACTGGAAAAATTATAGTTAATAATGCTCCAGTAACTCCAGTAGTGACCACAACAGTACCGACTTGTTCTGCTGCAGGAAGCATGACTCTTACGAATTACGATGCAGCCAATACTTATGATTTTTCACCTACAGGACCAAGTGTTAATGCAACTGGAGTCATAACAGGAGGTGGGATAGGAACGGCTTACACGGTTAAAGCAACTAATAAGACTTCCGGATGTATCTCATCGGCTTCTACTAGTTTTACTGTTATAAGCCTAACACAGTTGGCTACACCAGTAACTCCAGTAGTTAGCACAACAGCAGCGACTTGTTCAGCTGCAGGAAGCATGACTCTTACGAATTAC
>NZ_JACFTC010000009.1:0-90870 GCF_014281985.1 Flavobacterium sp. GP15 | reverse complement strand
AACTAGAAAATCCGCAACCACGTCAAGCGCCAAGACGTTATGGGCAAGGCTGCAGAAAAAACACGAAAAACCTTTAAAAAACAAGACTTTTTAATGAATGGAATTGACTAAATAATTGTAAAAAACAAAGATAATTAACACATTAATATAACTTCAAAAAATGAAAAATAAATTTTTACTTCAAATTATTAACAATAAGGTTTACATCTTTATTTTAATCCTATTTTGTTTACTTATTACAAGTTGTAATAATTTACCACCAGACTTACAAAGTAAAAAAGATGCTTGTAATGCTAAATATAAAGAATTGGCAGATAAGGAAGAAAATGCCTCTGAAAGCTCTGACTATAAACAATTGATTACAGATTATACTAACTTTAAGAATGAAGTTATTAGTTATACTTCTGAATGTAACCAAAGAGGAATTAGCAAAGAAAATGATAAACTAATTAATAAAATTGACGAAAAATTATCAAAATTTGAAAAATTATCGGAAAGTGATAATTCATACAGTAGTGATTCCTCATATAGCAATAGTTCATCTTATTCAAGCAGTAATACTTGCTCTTGGTGTGGTAAATCATTTAGCGGTTCACATTATACGCATCTTGGTAAAATGTCTGATTGCTACAGTACTACTTCGTCATCCTCAATTGGAATATATTGTTCTATGAAATGTTGTAGTGAGGCTAGAAGGAGTTCTTGTCCAACTTGTAGATAATTTACTTAATGACAAATCGGGTTTAAATAGCGTTTATTAAATAATTAAAGAGTAAAATAAAGATGTCAAATAGTAATACAATAGTAAAAACGATAAATATACCTTACCGTTTTATAATAGGATTTTTTTGTTGTGTAATTGTATGTTCTTGCAATAATAATGTAAAAAATGCGGAATTTCAAGAAAGTAAACAGACTAATCAAGACTCTCTAAATACAATTCAGCAAGAAAGAGCAAACTTTATTTCAGATTCAATAAAAGCATCTATGAATAATACTTGGACTATTTATTATAGCTCTTTGGGAAATATAGGTAGTATACAAAACATAGAAGCAACTGATGATAATGGATGTGCTTTTACTACGATTGCTGATATAGAAATAAATGATGGTATGCAAATATCGAAGAAAAGAGTTTTCAAATTATATAAAGTTGATAGTCTTGGTAGTTTGGAGTGGGTTAAAAAAATTTCAGACTGGGATTTCCCCACTTTAACAGTAACCAAACAGCATAATTATTTTATTGCAACAGAAAAGAAACTTCAATTGTACGATAAATCAGGAACTTTAAAAATAGAAAAAGATATTAGTTCAAGTAAAATATTGGATAACTTAAACAACGCCTATTGTTTTAATGAAAATGAAATTACTTTAGTTGGCAAGCGAGAAGAAAGAGGAATTATTATTAAATTGGATATGCAACTAAACATAATAACAAGTCAAATTTTTGGAAATGAACCTGAAAGGAAATATTATTCTGACGGAAGTTCCGAAGTCATTGGCTCTCCAGAGTATTCGCAAATAAATTCAATGTCAAAATCCAGTAATGGAACATTTTATTTTACAGGGAAAAAGAAAGGGTCATTATGGATTGGACAAGTAGACAATAATTTAAAACCAATTTGGGAAAAGAATGATTATCATTTCGAACAAAATGGAAGTTCTCCAATTGAAGGAAACAAGATTTTATGCGAAGGTGCAAATAATGTTTTTGTTTCATCCAAATACAGAGGTAACAACTTTTCCTCTCTTTTGATGTGTGTAAATTCAAATGGTAATGTTTTGTGGCACAAAACATACAAAGGACAAATAGGTGATAATGATGTTAGTTTAATGAAATTCAATAATTCACTTTTTTTAATTACATTCGATTCAGATGGAAAATACTACTCATCAGATAACCCGTTATATTCAAAATTACACAATGTAAATTTTCAGGGTGAACTATTAAATGAATCAAATATCAATGTCAATGGGAATAATATCTTAGCATTTAAAATAGTTTCCAATACAAAAAATAGTTTTTTCGTTTTAGCCAGAAATGATAGCAAAGGCAAAAATAAAAACAAAGAATTTTCTGGAAAATCATTAATTTCTAAATTCAATTCAAATGGAAAAATAGGAGAAAACATTTATGATTTTTCAGAAGAAAAAGCCAAAGAATTATCAATTGATTTAGATTTTAATAACAATCAACAATTAGCTGATTTTTTAAAAATTTATGATTTTCGTTGTTCTATCGGAAATGGTTATAGTACAGTATTATCATTTTCTCAAAACAATAATGATGTTAACTCAGGTAAAATACAGTTTACTATGTTCCGCATAAAGGGTATGGGATTCGATATAGTATCTGAACGTTCATATAGGTATACAATTGATAAAACAAAATCTCAATCTAAGATATATTTTAATACAAATATGCAAGGTGAAATTTATTTAGAGAATGATGGAACACTTATAATGAATGACATTTCAAGAAATGAACGATATGTATATCGCTACTCAAAAAAATAATTTCATTTTACACAATAGGACTTTCGTATGAAATATTATTTTACAATTATAAAATTGTTGTATTTGTTCAAAACCCTTTTATTTTTTTTACCTTCTGTATAATATATAAATACAATAACAAAAAAACTAAACCAAATTAAATGACACAAGAACAAATAGATTTCGTCACTACAATAACAGACCTTCATTTATCAACATTTTTGAACTTAAAAGAAAAACAGTTTAATAATAAGTGGACAGACGAATGTGAAAGACTGTTTTTAGAAACAAGAATTGGAATTACACAAATCGCTGAAAATTTTTTATTACAACCTGTTAGAACATTAAACCCAACTAAATTAATATTTACCTCTGAGAACGAACCTTGCAGAGCTGAAATTGCTAATATGACTTCAAAAATATTTAACACTTGGAAACAGCAGAACTAAGAAGCCGAGCCCATAACAGCCGTTTGGCAAGATTGGGGATTTAGTGGAATTAGCGTTTTTTAATCACATTTACATTAAGCCGAAAATACTCGGTTTCATAAGTTCCCAACCACGCCAAGCGCCAAGACGTTAGGCAACATAATTTGAGCTGAAAAATCCTGAAATAGGTTGACTAAAAATTAAACACTTTTAGCATACTATGGAACCCACAAAAAATGGACACTGTCCAAAAATTGAGTACAAAAAAATTGGTTTCGACCTAAAACTTTCCATCATTGACCAAATTTCAAACGGTCAAATTTCAGTAAATCACGCTTCTAAATTACATGGAATTTCTCGCTCTTCAATAACCTATTGGATGAAAAAATTGCGTTCCTTTGAACAAAATTCTAAAACAATGAGCAAAAACGATGAAATCAAAAAACTCAAAGAACGTATCGAAGAACTCGAATTCGTTAAAGACTTTCAACAAATGATAATTGCTGATTTTGAAGTCAGTACTAATCTTGATTTCGCAAAAAAGTCATTACCCGAAGCATTACTAAAAGAAGTGGAGAAAAAGAAAAAAGACCTTTTAAAATCAAATGGTTCTCACAATGCTTCGGAATAAGCAAACAGGCTTATTACAAACGAATTAACAAGCAAAAAACGCAAGAGTCACAGGCTCATATAATCAAAGAAATCATCACTCCTATTCGTCAAAAAATGGCACGATATGGAGCAAAAAAATTATACCTAGACTTGCAAGATGACTTTCTAAAAAATGATATAAAAATAGGGAGAGATAAATTCTTTTACTTTTTAAAATATCACAATTTATTAATCAAAAAAACAAAGCTATATCATATAACAACCGATTCAAAACATGGGTTTTATAAGTCAAAAGACTTACTTATTAATCTTGAAATAAAGCATGCAGAACAAGTATTTGTTAGTGATATAACATACATCAAACTGGCTTCGCAACATGCCTATTTAGCCCTGGTTACTGACGTGTATTCCAAGAAAATTATGGGATACAAAATTGATACAAATATGAGAGTTCAACTCGTCAAAGACGCACTAAATATGGCAGTTAAAAATAGAATTTATAACAACGAAAATCTAATCCATCATTCCGATAGAGGGATACAATATTGCTGTCCAGACTTTGCTGAATTTGCCAAATCTAAGAATATTATTTTAAGTACAACTCAAAACTCAAGCCCTTATGAAAACGCAGTAGCAGAAAGAATTAACGGAATTTTAAAACATGAATTTGGACTAAACAAGACTATTCCTAATTTAAAAACAGCTGAAAAAATGGTTAAACAAGCTATCGAAATTTACAATAATGAGCGTAGACATTGCTCCCTTGAAATGAAAACTCCACAATATGCACATCAAAATCAAACACACAAATACAAGTCTTATAAAAACAAAAAAAATACTACTTTAGCTACGTAGGAATGTTGACAAGTTTGGAAAAAAATCCCTTCAAAGATTTTTTCTAAACTTATCAATATTACGTCAATAATAAACTATTTTTGAAATTATTAAGTAACCAAAAATAGTCAACCTATATCAGGACAAGACAAATCGCACTGAAAAACAGAAATTTATCTAAATGAAAACTCCAAATAAAGACATAAAATTTCCTCTTGAAAATTACGAAAGACTTTGTTTTCTTAAAAATGTAATTAAAAATCCAAATATAATTGTTGGCGATTTTACTTACTACGATGACTTTGAAAATGTAGAAAATTTTGAGAAAAATGTTAAATATCATTTTGACTTTATCGGTGATAAATTAATAATTGGAAAGTTTTGTATGATAGCATCTGATGTCAAATTCATTATGAATGGCGCAAATCATCTGTCAAAATCAATTAGTTCATTTCCTTTTGCAATATTTGGTGGAAATTGGAAAAATGCAATGGATGGAAAAACATATCCAAATAAAGGAAATACTGAAATTGGAAATGATGTTTGGATAGGATTTAACACTACAATTATGCCCGGAATAAAAATTGGAGATGGAGCAATAATTGCAAGTAATTCAACTGTAACTAAAAACGTTGAACCATATTCAATTGTTGGCGGAAATCCAGCAAAAGAAATAAAAAAAAGGTTTAATAAAGAGCAAATCGAAAAACTTTTAAAAATTGCTTGGTGGAATTGGGAAATTGAAAAAATCACCGAAAACTTGCAAAATTTGACAGGCGAAAATATCGATGATTTAAAAATATAGTAAATAAAAAAGCGATCGCACAACAGCCGTTTGGCGAGATTGCGAATTCTGTGGTTAATTCATATTTTTCTTTCGCAAGATATTCTATCTTAGCCGAAAGAACTCGGTTACGAAGTTCGCAACCTCGCCAAGCGCCAAGACGTTGGCAGTAATTTTAAAACCGACAGCAGAATTCAATGACCTATGAAGAAAATATCAGTAGTTATAATTATTATATTGTTTTATTCTTGTAACAATAAAACTGAAAATAAAACATCAGTTCCACATATTATAAAATCGAAAAGCAAAATTGATAATATAAAAAAAACAGAGAATATAACATACATAGACACCATGAGCTTTATTGAATATAATGATGACGGAGATTATACTTTATTAAACGCTAAAAAAGATAAAGAAAATTTCGGATTTATTAACGATAAAATTGATGACAGAGCTTTATTAAAGGGGGATATTGTAGAAATTAAATGGAAGAACGATACTATTTATATTGCTGGCGATGGAGAAACTCCTGAACTTGCGGAATGGACTGTTTCAGTAAAAAAAATTAAAGACGGAAATGTCTCTATTTTTAGAAAAGAATACAAGAATAAAATAAAATATAATTGGTCAAATGAAAATAACTATTCTGAAAGCTACTTAGATAAATTGTATCTAATTGTTGAATATTACATTGCTAATTCGAAAAATAAAATGATTAAATCTTGTATAACAGAGAAAAAGCAATTGGAATACTCAATAGAAGAACAAACAAGAGATGGTAAAGAATATACAGTAATTGGTATTGCATACATTTTTGAACATAGAGTAAATACTATGCAATGGTTATATTATGAACATGGCGATATAAACAAATTATATGAGTACGACTTGCCAAATGAGAATTTAATAGAATTAGAATAAAAAACTACTGCCAACAGCCGTTACAAGAAATTTGGGCATTTGGCTTAATTTAAATATAGTTTTGTATTTGGAAAATTTGTGCATAATGGAAAAATCTCGCATCTTTAATCCCAAACTTCTTGTAGCGCCAAGACGTTAGTGGCAAGATTGAAAAAATACAAAATATTGAAAAACAGTATTTTAGAAAAAATTATAATAATAAAATGTGATTTTAATTGCGAAGCTTTGACGATTAATCAAATAAAAGTACAACTTTTCTTACTTTAAAACATTTGAAAAATTTTAATCAGAAATGAATAAATAATAAATTTGTATTTTAGATCAAATCTTGAAAATTATAGTCTAAAAATAAAATGTAAAAGGTGCAAACGAGCAAATTTTGAATTCAACATTAATATTAAGACGTTATTAGCTGAAAATATTATGTAAAAGGTGCAAACGAACAATTTCGTAATTAACAATCGTCTTATGTGTTATATATTTAAATTCAAATTGTAAAAAGACATAAACTCAATTTTAGTATTTAATGCAATAATTTTAAGATAGAAATCTAGAAATAAAATTAGATGTTTAACAATTAAACCTTGGAAGTAAATTACTCAAAACTACTATATTAAAAATCCTGCCACTAACAGTCGTTACAAGAAATTTGGGTATTTGGCTTAATTTGAAAATGGTTTTGTTTCAGGAAAATTTGTGTTTAATGGAAAAATCTCGCATCTTTAATCCCAAACTTCTTGTAGCGACAAGACGTTATGCCTAATGTAAAAAAAACGTTGCGAACAAGCAGAACCACAAAAATGAATTCTTTAAATAATGAAAGCTAAAATTCTATTCTTTTTAAGTATTATTTTGATATTAATAGTTTACTCTTCTGAAATAAATTTTATGCCAAATTATATTGAGAAAAGTGATTCTTGGCATTTGTTTTATTGGATAATAACATTTTATACGATATTAGTTCTTATTGCTCTTTTGAATTTGTTTTTTATGATAAAGACTAGAAAAATTATTTGGGAAACGTTAGTTATAATCGGACTTTCTTTATTGTCTTTTGGAATATTAAACAATCCTAAATCAAATTCTTCAGAAATTGGATATATTGGTTTTATAACTATATTATTTTACTTTGGTTTAAGAATATTTAAAAAACCAAACGAGAAAATACACTAGGCATAACAGCGGTTTGCATAAATGGCGAAATATGTGGTAAATTCACGTTTATCTTTCGCAAGAAATTTTATCTTAGCCGAAAAATCTCGGTTACGAAGTTCGCCACTTCTGCAAGCCGCGAAACGTTAGCGGTCAGTTGAGAAAAACCGCGTAAAAAGAGTACGTTAAAAAAATAATTATTGATTTCATAGTTAATTGAAAGAATGAGTGATATGAAAAAATCTTGGTCAGAACTAACTTGGAATGAAAAGAAGGCGAAATTTTCAATATTCGCTGGGATTTTTTTATTATTGTCAATTTTCACTTTTTTCCAAACACCACATCCCAAAATAGAAGACTTAAAAGAAATTGAAATTAAACTAGACAGAGAACCAAAATTTAAAAAATCTAGAGGAAAAAATTCAAGCAATTGGCTAGGAATTTACAGCGAAAATATTGAATACAAGTTAGATGGTATAGATTATAAATATCTTAAAATAGAAAGTTTTAATAAAAATATTCATAAAGATACAATTATCACAATCAAATTATCAGAAGAGAATATTTACGAAATGGTTTATAAAAATGAGGATTTAACAGATTATAATTTAACTCAAATTCACAAAACAAAAAATAGAACTTTTTGCCAAATAATTTTTTTCTCTGGATTTATTTTAAATTCGTTTCCACTTTTTTTTAAGCGAAATCCAGTTTACAAAAATTATTATTCAGAAAAAAAAGAGATAAATTTTATTAAAATTTTTGCCTTTTTATGGTTTAGTTCAATAATTATTGCAATCATTTATTTAGGCGATTTGAAATATATTTCAGGTTCTGAATTTATAAATCATTAATTTTATTATACTTACTTTTATATTTGAAAATGGAGTTTTAAAAAATAAAATACAAAGAAGTAGAATTAATTTGTGTACTAGAAAACAAAGTTAACGAAAAAAAACAACCGAACCGCTAACAGCGGTTTGCAAAAATGGCGAGATATGTAGTAAATTCACGTTTATTTTTCGCAAGAAATTTTATCTTAGCCGAAAATAATCGGTTACGAAGTTCGCCACTTCTGCAAGCCGCGAGACGTTGGTAGCAAGCAAAAAAAAACGGAGAATCGAATGTGTTGTTTGAGATAATTCGTAATTTTGAAAAAAATATTTTATTATGGATATTCAAAGTAGAAAAATAGAATTTGTGCAAGCTTTCCTTAAGCTTCAAAGTGAAGAAGTGATTTCTCAATTAGAAAATATATTGAGAAAGAAATCTACTATTGAGTTAGAACAAAATTCAGATTTTAAACCTATGTCTTTAAAAGAATTTAACGACAGAATTGATAAATCAGAGAATGATTTCAAAAATGGTAAGTATAAAAGTACTTCTGAACTTCTAAAGAAATACAATTAATGAGCTATAAAGTAATATGGTCAAACTTTGCAGAAAGTGAACTTGATAAAATTTTCAAATATTATATTGAAAAGGCTAATAAAAAAGTTGCTAAAAACATACTTAAAAATATTTTAGCTGAACCAAATAGACTTCTACTAAATTCAGAAATGTTTCAAATCGAAGAATTATTGATTGACAGAGAAGATGATTATAGATATATAGTTTGTGATAATTATAAAATTATCTATTCAATCGATATTGAATTAAAACTTATAAAAATTGCAGACGTATTTGATACTCGTCAAAATCCAATTAAAATAAAACGGAATAAATAAATTGCCAGCTACCAACAGCCGTTTGGCGAGATTGGGGTTTTAGTGGAATTAGCGTTTTTTATCATATCTTCGTTTCGGCAGAAAATACTCTGCTTTAAAGTCCCCAACCTCACCAAGCGCCAAGACGTTAGCGGTCAGCAGCGTTGGTGACAAATCCTGAAATAGGTTGACTAAAAATTAAACACTTTTAGCAAACTATGGAACCCACAAAAAATGGACACTGTCCAAAAATTGAGTACAAAAAAATTGGTTTCGACCTAAAACTTTCCATCATTGACCAAATTTCAAACGGTCAAATTTCAGTAAATCACGCTTCTAAATTACATGGAATTTCTCGCTCTTCAATAACCTATTGGATGAAAAAATTGCGTTCCTTTGAACAAAATTCTAAAACAATGAGCAAAAACGATGAAATCAAAAAACTCAAAGAACGTATCGAAGAACTCGAATTCGTTAAAGACTTTCAACAAATGATAATTGCTGATTTTGAAGTCAGTACTAATCTTGATTTCGCAAAAAAGTCATTACCCGAAGCATTACTAAAAGAAGTGGAGAAAAAGAAAAAAGACCTTTTAAAATCAAATGGTTCTCACAATGCTTCGGAATAAGCAAACAGGCTTATTACAAACGAATTAACAAGCAAAAAACGCAAGAGTCACAGGCTCATATAATCAAAGAAATCATCACTCCTATTCGTCAAAAAATGGCACGATATGGAGCAAAAAAATTATACCTAGACTTGCAAGATGACTTTCTAAAAAATGATATAAAAATAGGGAGAGATAAATTCTTTTACTTTTTAAAATATCACAATTTATTAATCAAAAAAACAAAGCTATATCATATAACAACCGATTCAAAACATGGGTTTTATAAGTCAAAAGACTTACTTATTAATCTTGAAATAAAGCATGCAGAACAAGTATTTGTTAGTGATATAACATACATCAAACTGGCTTCGCAACATGCCTATTTAGCCCTGGTTACTGACGTGTATTCCAAGAAAATTATGGGATACAAAATTGATACAAATATGAGAGTTCAACTCGTCAAAGACGCACTAAATATGGCAGTTAAAAATAGAATTTATAACAACGAAAATCTAATCCATCATTCCGATAGAGGGATACAATATTGCTGTCCAGACTTTGCTGAATTTGCCAAATCTAAGAATATTATTTTAAGTACAACTCAAAACTCAAGCCCTTATGAAAACGCAGTAGCAGAAAGAATTAACGGAATTTTAAAACATGAATTTGGACTAAACAAGACTATTGCTAATTTAAAAACAGCTGAAAAAATGGTTAAACAAGCTATCGAAATTTACAATAATGAGCGTAGACATTGCTCCCTTGAAATGAAAACTCCACAATATGCACATCAAAATCAAACACACAAATACAAGTCTTATAAAAACAAAAAAAATACTACTTTAGCTACGTAGGAATGTTGACAAGTTTGGAAAAAAATCCCTTCAAAGATTTTTTCTAAACTTATCAATATTACGTCAATAATAAACTATTTTTGAAATTATACAGTAACCAAAAATAGTCAACCTATATTAGGACAAGACAAAAAAACAGAGAAATATTAAAAATGAAAAAATATATTTTAACAATATTCTTATTTAGCTTTTGCCTAATTTGGTCTCAAAAATCAAAATCTCTAAAAAATCAGAAAGTATATCTAAAAGAAGCACAAGAATCTCTTAATAAATCAGATAATGCGAGTGCAATAGGATTTTACATATATGTTTATGAACTAAATCCAAATAATGATTTAGGGAAAATTGCCAAAATAAAAACAGATTCTTTAAAATCGGTACCAAGAAAAAAGTATATAGAAAGTATTATTGGTAAATGGAATCTAAATAGAACTGGTTCAAATTGGGGGTTCGAAAACTATAAAGATTCATTAAATAATCAAATATTAATTATTGAAAAAAACAAACTTATCTTTTTCAATCAAAACAAATCTACAAAGGAATTAAAACTAGTAAAATCTGAAGATTTAATTTTTTTCACATCAGTAAATGAAGATAATTACTCAAATGAGTTATTATTTTCAGACAATGAAATTTGGAGTTTTAGCATAAATAAAAATAATTCTGAATTAAGACAATTTTATTCAGGACAAAAAACTGAAAACGGAAGAACTGAAATGGTTTGTGGAAATTCTGAATTATATTATACAAGATTAGAAGACTAATAAATGCATCGCCCAACAGCCGTTACAAGATATTTGGGAATTAGACTAAATTTAAAGATGGTTTTGTACTTGGAAAACTTGTGCATAATGGAAAAATCTCGCATCTTTAATCCCATATAACTTGTAGCGCCAAGACGTTAGCAGAAAGTTTACAAAATCGCAACAAATCGACAAATGAAGACAATTGTTCAACAATTAAGAAAAGAAAAAAACTTAACGCAAACTGAACTTGCTGAAAAAAGTGGGCTTTCCTTGCGAACAATCCAGCGAATTGAAGCTGGAAATATTCCAAAAGGATTTACATTAAAAACACTTGTAAAAACTTTTGAAATCGAGCCTGAAAAATTAATTTCTGCCAAAGAAATCACAAAAATAGACATAGCAAAATTAATTAATCTTTCCTCTTTAATGGGACTTGTACTACCATTTGGTGGTGTTATATTTCCATTAATATTAACAAACAAAACTAGAGACAAAAAAAACAAAGAATTGGGTAAAAACATCGTAAGTGTGCAAATTATATTAACCGTTTTGCTTTCGTTTTCGCTTATCATAAGTCCATTTATTCAAAAGGAATTATCGCTTAGTTTTCCACTTTTTTTAATCCCATTACTTACAATTATTTCTTTAAAATTAATGATCATCATCATAAATGGCATTAGTTTAAATAAAAAAGAAGATTTAAATAAGATTTTGAAAATCAATTATTTATAAATTTTGTCGTGTAATTGACATAAAATTGGCATATCGTTTTTTCAAAAAATATGGTTTTATAAATAGACTTTTGTAGAAAAGTAATCTTATGAAAATTTTAAAGAAAATCGTGCTCGTTTTTTTGGTTGTTTTGGTTTTAGGTTTGCTCGGTGCCTATATTTATTTTGACCAAAAATTCACACCCGAAAAAAATTACCTAACTGTAGAAAACGAAAGTGGAAATATCCCTTTTACTTGGCTGGGTAATTATAAAAATGTGCTGTTACTTCCAATTCATTTCCCAAATGACACAGCAACTTATTATTTGCAATTTGACACAGGTTCACCATCAACTGTTTTTTATTCAAAAGCAATTGATAAGCTAACGCAAATTAATGTAAATCGGGAACGAGCAAAAACAATATTTTACATTGGAAAATCCAAAATAATATCGGACAAGTTCCAAATTTTGAATATTGGTAATGATGATGATAAAAATGACACTTTAAAAATTATTGGAACAATTGGAGCAGATATTTTAGAAAATCGCAAAACCGTAATAAATTTCAAGGAAAATTACATTGCATTAAATCTATCAAATGAACCAATTCAATTTCAAGGAAAATTGTTTAATTTTAAATTCAAAAAAAGAAAAATTATATTTCGTGGTTTGTTAAATGGAACTGAAGAAAAATTTTTGTTTGACTCGGGAACAAGTGCTTACGAATTGCTAACAAACAAAGAACTTTGGGAAAAGCTGAAACTTCCAAATTCAAAAATCAACATCGAAAAATCAAAATCTTGGGATAAAGTCTTGACAACTTACACCGCAAATTGCAACCAAAATATTCAATTTTGCGACAAAAAGATAAAATTAACCAATGTTACCTATGTAGAAGGATTTTCACAAACTCAATATTCGATGATGAAATTTTCGGGAATGACAGGAATGTTGGGCAACAAAATATTTTTAAATAATTGTTTGTACATTGACTGCATCGAAAACAAAATTGGAATAGAATAAAAAACCTCTGCTAACAGCAGTTTCAAGAGATTTGGGCATTTGGCTGAATTTAAAGATGTTATTGCACTTGGAAAATTTGTGCATAATGGAAATAACTCGAATCTTTAATCCCCCTACTTCTTGTAGCGCCAAAACGTTGGCAAAAATTATAAAAGATGATCCAAGATAGAAAACATTTCAGAGGAATATTTATAATTTCAATTATTATTTTAATTGTAAATGATATATTTCTAAAAAGTTATTATTCTAATTTTTTTACTGGAAAATTATCAGATGTCGCAGGGCTTTTTGCATTTCCATACTTTTTGAGTTTATTGTTTCCCGAAAAAGTAAAAATTAACTATTTAGGAACTGCAATATTATTCATTTTGTGGAAATCCGAAATAATACAACCAATTCTTGTTTTTTTTCAATCTATTGGGATTGGGTTGAATAGAACAATTGATTATTCTGATTTAGTAACATTATTAATTTTACCAATTTCATATTTATATTGGAATTCCAATTTAAATGATTACTTGACAAGTAAAATTAATTTTAAACCTATTATTCTTTCCGTATGTTCTTTTGCATTTATTGCAACATCATTGCCTAAAGTACACGGAGAAATAAAATTAAAATCAAATTTAGAAATTACCTTAAAATTAGAAAAACAAGAAGTAATAAATAAATTAAAATTGGAAAAAGTTTATGGCAGTGCTCAAGATTATAATTATGTTTTTGAACTTGAAAAATCAAAAAGTAAAATAACTTCTACAATAAAATTAAAAAAACTAGATAATGGATTGATTAGTATAAAATTGGATAGTATTTTAGAATCAGAAACAAGAGGAAGTCTGTTTTTTGGTGTAAGTAAAGATGATATAGAATATTTAGACAAACTTACAATAAGAGATTATGAAAAGATTTTTTTAGAAAAAGAAATTACAAAATTATATGAAAAATAACTTCTACCAACGGCCGTTTGGCGAGATTGGAGTTTTAGGCTTAATTTGAAGATGGTTTTGTAGTTGGAAAATTTGTGTTTAACGGAAAAATCTCGCATCTTTATTCACAAACCGCTCGTAGCTCAAAGATGTATGCAAGTTTTTAGAATGTATTCATATCAAATCCTCAAAATTCAAATAAAAAATATTTATAAAACTATGAAAAACAATAAATGTTCCTTTTTAATTGTAATTCTTATTGTGCTGTTGATAAATAATTTATCGGCACAAAATAACAAAGTAAATCAAATTGATTCGATAATGAATAAGTATTATCAAAACGGAACTTTTAATGGAAATGTACTTATTTCAAAAAATAACAAATTAATATATAATAATTCGTTCGGGTATAGTGATGAAACTAAAACAACAAAATTAACCACTGATTATAGATTTAATATTGGTTCGATAACAAAAGAATTTAGTGCTGTTGCTTTATTAAAGTTGCAGGAACAAGGAAAATTGAATTTGGACGATAAGGTTTCAAAATTTATTCCAGAATTACCAAAATGGTCAAATGAGGTTGCCATTAAGGACTTACTAAAATATACAAGTGGCATACCAGACGTAAATTGGAAAAAAATAAAAAACGACAAAGATCTTTTTGAAGATTTAAAAATAATCGACAGTCTTGACTTTATACCTGGAACAAATTACGATTACAATAACAATAATATCTTTTTACGGCACTTTATTGTGGAAAGAGTAAGTGGAATCAATTATAAAGAATATGTAGAAAAATTCATATTCAAACCTTGCAAAATGAATTCCTCATTAATGACCCCTTTTGAAAATGAGCATAATATTGCCAAGGGAT
Organism: Flavobacterium sp. GP15; assembly: GCF_014281985.1. NCBI lineage: Bacteria > Pseudomonadati > Bacteroidota > Flavobacteriia > Flavobacteriales > Flavobacteriaceae > Flavobacterium > Flavobacterium sp. GP15. The sequence continues at coordinate 76,185 of NZ_JACFTC010000009.1, read as the reverse complement.
TTAATAGTAATCTAATAAGAGATAAAAAAGATTTACCAATTACAGGTGGAATTTATATAACTACAACTGATTTATTAAAATGGGCAAATTTACTACACTCCGGTAAAATAATAAATAAAAAATCTCTTTATGAAATTGGTCAAAGTTTTAATTCAGAAGAAACACAATCAGCTTTAGGTAATGCAACATACAAAAATCAAAATTTAATTTTACATTCCCATCACGGAAGAGTTGGAAATTATGAAGCATTATTAATTTCAGATATTGTTGAAAAATTCACAATAGTTTTGCTTGACAATAATTATAAAGGCAAAATTTTTGAAATATCAGAAGCAATTATAACAATCTTGAAAAAATAAAAAAATAGCATATTAGAATGACTTTTTTATGAAAAATAAAATTTAACATAATTAAAGCAATTAATAAAGTTATTATTTAATAAGGGAAAAGTCTCTGATTAAACTCAACAATGTCAACATCATATTATAAATCATTCAAAAAAAAATGCTTAAACTTTTAACAAAAAGATTAATTTTAATTCCTTTTACGATAGAAATATGTGAAACCATTTTGAAATCAGATTTTAGAAATTTACATTCCTTAAAATTAAATAGAGCCTTGGGTTGGCCGGATGCAGAGGTTCTTGAAACTTTACCAAAAATCATTGACAATTTATCAAAAGTGGAAAATCCTACGGGGTTTGAATCTTGGATGATTATCAAAAAAGAAAATTATGAAATAATTGGAGACCTAGGATTTAAAGGCTTTAATCCTCAGGATAATAATATAGATCTTGGCTATGGTATTATTGAGGAAGAACAAAAAAATGGATACGCTCTTGAAGCAACAAATGAACTTATTGCTTGGGCTTTTTTAAATCCAATTGTAAAAGAAATTACTGCTAGATGTTTAATGGAAAATGAGGCGTCTATTCATTTACTAAAAAAATTAAATTTTAAAATAATAAAACAAGATAAAGAAATGATTTATTGGTGTTTGCCAAAAGTTTCTTTTAACTATTAAAATTAAATACTATCAAACTCAAAAAAAATAGTAATAACTATTTTAATCATTTTTTATCTTAATACTAAATTTTTCTTACAATAATAAATTCCTTTAGATTATATTTGAATGAAAATCTCTGATTTTTAATCTATTAATCATTTTTTAAAAAGTAATAAAATGAAAAAAAATATTGGAATATTTATTGTTTCATTTCTTATTTTTTCCTGTAACAATTCTGCCAAAAAAGAGCAATCTGAGGGAAAGGTAATTGATAGCTTACCCAAAATAGAAAATAAATCAGATGCTAAAATTAAAACAAATGTTGATTTTAAAATTGATGACATTGCTGAATCTTCTGCTGAACTTGGTGTTTTTCCCTATATAAATCCACCAGAAAATTATACTTATGGTTACGACAAAAATATTAATAAAAAATACATACGAGATTTTGATAGAGAATATTTTGCAGTTGCGGGCAAACTAATTCCTGTTGATGGAAAAACTTTTAAATCGACTATAGAGAAAGATAGAAGTGATGGAAAAAGATTTAATAGTTTACTAGTTGGAAAAAGCTTTGAAGAAGCAATTTTAGATTTAGGTGGTGTTAATGTTAATAACGTAACGGTTCCAAAATCAGAAATTGAAAGAATTGGCAATACAGAATTAATAGACAAACATTATGGTTTTTCTATAGATTATAACTTATTAGACGCAATCAACACATATATAATTAAAACCAAAGACAAAGAAATTTGGATTCAATATTATCTATTAAATGATGAAAGTGGTGCTATTGCAATTTTAGAAAAAAATACCAATAAAAAAACTTAAAATTTAAAAACAACACTTTTAGAAGATTCATAAATAACAGAATAAATGTCTACAATATTAATTATAAATTAGACAAATCACTAGATCTTTTTGATGGCAAAATAGCAGTATAATTACTTACAGCTGATAAAAAAATAAGACAAATAAATAAAAAGATGAAAACTATATTGTTTGTTATTCCACTACTGTTATGTAACAGCATTTTTGGACAAAATTTACACACTAGTGATACTATTGCAATGGGTCTTAATGAGTATAACACCATTTTTATAAAAGCTATTTTTAACCATAAAGACACTTTAAATTTAAATTTTGATACTGGAACAACAGAACTCGTTTTAACAAATGATGTTCTGAATAATAAAGTGAAGACAAAACCAGCACTTTATAACACTTTGTACGATTTACAAATAGGAAATACTACTTACAAAACTAAAGTTTATGATGCCGAATTAGCAGGACATGGAACTGAAGGAAGGTTTGGCTGGGATTTTTTTAAAGGAAAAGTTGTTGAAATTAATTACGATAAAAAGTATTTGATTATACACTCTTTGATGCCATCTTATGCATTGTTGGATTCTAACTTCACTTCATTAAAAATGGAGTTTTACAAAACTTTATTTTTTGTGTCAAGTGAAATAAAGCAGGGTGGAAAAATGGTAAAAGACCTTTTTCTATTCGATACTGGATTTGAAAGAACGCTTATGTTAGACCATAATCTCTTGCAAGCAGCTCACTTTCCTATTACAAAAATGAGATTTATAAAAAAAATAGTAATGAAAGGCGCACAAGGAAACGAAATATCGGTAACTACTTCAAACCTGAATCGTTTTAAGATAGGAAAATACGAACTCAAAGATATTCCTGTTCAGATCACAACTGCACAAAAACCAGTCTGGGACAAAAATGTACACGTTTTAGGAAATGAAATTTTAAAACAGTTCACGATTTTACTTGATTTTCAAAATAACCTTGTATTGATGAAACCTAATGCTTTATTCAATGATCCTTATATTGACCAAAAATAAAATAAGTTGTAAGATAAAGCAATTTGACCTCTTGTATTAATAGTGCTTTTAGAGTTTAATGAAAGTACTATTTTTAAGTTTTTAATTGTAATTAAAATACGTTTTAAATCTTAAAAAGTATTCAATTAATACAAACCTCGCTTGTTTTTTTTAAACGAGGTTTTACTAATTTCAGTTAATTAATCTAAAATTTGTGCTGCATGTTCTTTTGTCTTTACTTTTTCTATGACTGAATCAATAATTCCATTTTCATCAATAACAAAAGTGGTTCTGTGAATACCATCATATTCTTTGCCCATAAATTTTTTAGGACCCCAAACACCAAATGCTTCAATCACAGACTTATCTTCGTCTGCTAAAAGAGGGAAAGGAAATTCATACTTCTCTTTAAATTTTAATTGCGCTTTTGAAGAATCGGCACTAACACCCAGTAATTCATAATTGTTTGCTTGAAAACGTTCGAAATTATCTCTTAAATCACATGCTTCGGCTGTACATCCTGGTGTGCTTGCTTTAGGATAAAAGAAAACTACTAATTTTTTTCCCGCATAATCCGATAATTTATGCAATTGACCATCTTGATCTAATCCTGAGAAATTAGGCGCTTTATCTCCTTTTTTTAATGTTGTCATACATTTTATTTTAAATTATTTATAAATTCTTTCTGTATTGTGTACTTGCCCCAGATGGCACTGAAAAGCCCGGATTGAAAAAAACTATTTTTTCTTGTTTATAAAGAGCGACCGGCAGGAAGCTCCTTTATAAATTTAGAAAAAAAGTTTTATGAAGGAGGACTTGTAAGGAACAGCTGGATTAGGCACATCTTAAAAATTACACTATTTTTACAGTGCTAAAAATACAAAAATGAACAAACAGGAACGGGTAACTTTTGTTATAAATACGTTAAAAGAATTATATCCAACCATTCCGGTACCACTTGATCATAAGGATCCTTATACGTTGTTGATTGCGGTTTTATTGTCAGCACAATGTACTGATGTTCGCGTCAATCAGATTACTCCATTGCTATTTGAAAAGGCAGATAATCCGTATGATATGATTAAAATGTCTGTAGAGGAAATTAAGGAAATCATTCGGCCTTGCGGTTTATCACCTATGAAATCTAAGGGAATTCATGGTTTATCTCACATTTTGATTGACAAGCATGATGGGAAAATACCTCAAAGTTTTGAGTTTTTAGAAGAATTGCCAGCTGTTGGTCATAAAACGGCTAGTGTGGTGATGTCTCAAGCTTTTGGAGTACCTGCTTTTCCGGTTGATACACACATTCATCGATTGATGTATCGATGGAATTTGACTAATGGAAAAAATGTGGTTCAAACAGAAAAAGATGCCAAACGAATCTTTCCAGAAGAAATATGGAATGATTTGCACTTGCAGATCATTTGGTATGGAAGAGAATATTCGCCCGCACGTGGCTGGGATTTAGAGAAAGATATTATTACTAAAACCATTGGAAGAAAAACAGTTTTAGACCAATATTATAAAAAAAATAAATAAAAAAATCCCAATATTTAAACTTGAAAATATTGGGATTTTTTTATCTAATTAATACGTAATTAAGTATTTAATTAGAAATAATTTCGAAACTTTTATTATCAATTTTTACTATGCTTAATGCTTTAGAATAGCTTAATAAAAAAGAAACTGTTTCTTCACTAGGTTTCATTACTTTTGAAACTAATGCTTTTTTTGAGTAAATTTTTGCCATATCGTAATCCCTATTTGCTTTTATATAACAACGCAGGTCACTAAAATATATTGTTAATTGGTCAAAATAATTTGGTGTTTATCAATCACTTTTCTCAAATTCATCAGTGCATAACGCATTCTTCCTAATGCAGTATTGATGCTAACTCCCGTAGATTCTGAAATTTCTTTGAAACTCATATCCTGATACATACGCATCACTAAAACCTCTTTCTGGTCAATAGGAAGTTCTTCTATTAGTTTTTTGAGATCAATTTCTACTTGATCAGCAATGATTTTGTTTTCGATATTCATAGCATCATCAGACATAATAGAGAAAATAGAAAACTCTTCAGTTTCTCTATACAAAGGCATTTTTTTGTTTTTACGAAAATGATCTACTACTAAATTATGAGAAATACGCATTACCCAAGGTAAAAATTTACCTTCCTCATTATACGAATTTGATTTTAAGGTTTTAATTACTTTGATGAAAGTATCTTGAAAAACATCGTTAGTAATGTCTTTATCTGCTATTTTAGAATAAATGAATCCGTAGATTTTTGACTGGTGCCTTTTTATTAGTGTAGCTAAGGCATCCTCATTACCTGCAACATATTCCTTAACTAATGTCGCGTCTGGAAGTTGTATATTAACCATAATAATACTTTTTAGTTTTTAATTAAAATTGGTAGATTGCTCTAAAAAGTAGTTTTTGATTATAGGCTTTGTTTATTTGGGTTATTGTGTGGTCAAATTTAACTAATTATTATTTGAAGAAGCAAGTAATGTTAAAAAAATTTAACATATTAAAATTATAATTTGTTACAATAGCTCTTACTACTTTTCGACTGATGTAGGATTTTTTAATTTTTCAATGATACTGTAACTTAAGCTAAATTAGGTACATAAAAAAAAGAGTTAAAATAACTATTGATTATCAGAGAATTAAATTCACCCTTTATCATAGTTCTGGTTTACATTATAAATATTTTAGTACCAAGAAAAGTAAAAAGCAGTTATCGGAATAAGAAAATGAAAGTTGTGGGTTTTAATGGTTTTTGTTTAATTATTATTTTTAAAAAATTAGAATTTATTTTTTTAATGGTAAATACAAATACCTCACACCAAAAAAAGAGTATTTCCTCCCTACTTTAATCATTATTTGTGATTTGTTCATTCCTCTTTCTCTGTTTAAAATTGTTTACTTTTGTAAAAATTATCATTTTTATGCAAGTTGACCTTTCTAAATTAGATCCAAAGAAAAATATCATTATAAAAGGAGCACAAGTACATAACTTAAAAAATGTAGATGTTGCGATTCCTAGAAATAAATTAGTTGTTATTACTGGACTTTCAGGTTCGGGAAAATCAAGCTTAGCATTTGATACGCTTTATGCCGAAGGACAACGTCGCTATGTAGAAAGCTTATCTTCTTACGCGCGACAATTCTTGGGAAGATTAGACAAACCAAAGGTAGAATACATAAAAGGAATTGCTCCAGCTATTGCTATCGAACAGAAGGTAAATACAACCAATGCGCGTTCTACTGTAGGAACCTCTACAGAAATCTACGATTATATAAAACTACTTTTTGCTCGAATTGGAAGAACGTATTCCCCTGTTTCTGGTCGGGAAGTCAAAAAAAATACGGTAACAGATGTTGTTTCTGACGTAAAAACTTTTGAATTAGACAGCAAATGGTTACTCCTCGCTCCTATTCATTTAGAAGAAGGAAGAAAATTAGAAGACAAACTAAAAGTACTTTTGCAGCAAGGTTTTGCAAGAATTTTAGTAAATAACGAAATGGTTCGCTTAGATGATTTACCCGAATCATTACATAAAAAAGAAATACTTTTAATCATTGACAGAATTGTAGTTAAGGAAGAAGAAGAGTTTTATAATCGTCTTGCCGATGCCGTACAAACTGCTTTTTTTGAAGGCAAAGGAATTTGTTATTTACAGGAATTAAACGCTGATAAAAAATACTCCTATTCTAATAATTTTGAAATGGATGGCATTACTTTCTTGGAGCCAAATGTTCATTTATTCAGTTTTAATAATCCGTATGGAGCTTGTCCGGTTTGCGAAGGCTACGGAAATATTATAGGAATTGATGCCGAATTAGTAGTTCCTAATACTACTTTATCGGTTTTTGAAAATGCCATTTTTCCATGGCGTGGTGAAAGCATGAGTTGGTTTAGAGATGAATTGGTAAATAACGCTTATAAATTTGATTTTCCGATTCACAAACCTTTCTTTCAGTTATCTGAAGATCAAAAAGAATTAATTTGGACTGGAAATGAATATTTTCAAGGATTAAATGGCTTTTTTAAGGAATTAGAAGAAAAAAATTATAAAATACAAAATAGGGTAATGCTCTCTCGTTATCGCGGTAAAACCAAATGTTATTCTTGTAAAGGAAAACGCTTGAGAGTGGAAGCATCCTATGTAAAAATCAATTCAAAAACAGTTTCAGATTTGGTAGACTTACCAATCAAGCATTTGGTTCGCTTTTTTGAAAGTATCGATTTAGATGTTTATGAAAAACAAATTGCCAAACGTTTATTGCTAGAAATAAACAATAGATTATCGTTTCTAACCGAAGTAGGATTGGATTATCTAACACTAAATAGAAATTCTGCAACTCTTTCTGGTGGAGAATCACAACGTATTAATCTAGCCACTTCATTAGGTAGTAGTTTGGTGGGTTCGATGTATATTCTAGACGAACCTAGCATTGGTTTACACCCAAAAGACACAGAGCGATTGATAAAAGTATTGCTTTCTTTAAGAGATTTAGGAAATACTGTTATTGTGGTAGAACACGATGAAGACATTATGAAAGCAGCCGACATGATTATCGATATTGGTCCAGAAGCAGGAACTTTAGGAGGAAATCTTGTCGCTCAAGGCACATTTGAAGAAATTCTAAAATCGACTTCATTAACCGCAAAATATTTAAATGGAGACTTAGAAATTTCAGTTCCTAAAAAACGAAGATTATTTAAAAACTACATTGAAATAAAAGGAGCGAGAGAAAATAATCTTCAAAATATAGATGTTACTTTCCCTTTAGATGTTTTAACAGTAATTACTGGAGTTTCTGGAAGTGGAAAAAGTACCTTGATTAAGAAAATTTTGTTTCCAGCCATGCAGAAAAAGTTGGATAATATAGGCGAAAAGGCGGGTCAATTCACTGAAATAACTGGTTCTTTTTCTCAAATTAAACATATTGAATATGTAGATCAAAATCCTATTGGTCGCAGTTCACGCTCTAATCCGGTTACGTATATCAAAGCTTATGATGACATTAGAGAATTGTATGCAAAAGAAAAACTATCAAAAATAAGAGGATATCAAGCCAAACATTTTTCATTTAATGTAGATGGTGGGCGTTGTGAAACTTGCAAAGGAGAAGGTTCTATAAACGTAGAAATGGTCTTTATGGCCGATGTACAATTGCCTTGTGAAACCTGCAACGGAAAAAGATTTAAAAAAGAAGTACTAGAAGTTAACTTTGAAGGCAAAAATATACACGATATTCTTACGATGACTGTTGATGATGCAATTGCTTTCTTTATCGCTAACAAGCAAGCTAAAATCATTCAGAAATTACAACCGTTGCAAGATGTTGGATTAGGATATGTACAATTAGGACAATCTTCCTCAACACTTTCTGGTGGTGAAGCACAGCGTATTAAACTAGCCTCTTTCTTAGTAAAAGGAGCCACGAAAGACAAAGCACTTTTTGTTTTTGATGAGCCTACAACTGGATTGCATTTTCATGACATCAAGAAATTACTAACCTCTTTTGATGCTTTACTAGAGAAAGGACATTCTATTATTGTTATTGAACATAACCTTGATCTTATAAAATGTGCCGACTGGCTGATTGATCTAGGACCTGAAGGAGGAGAAAATGGAGGTCAATTATTAGCCGTTGGAACTCCTGAAGAAGTTGAAAAAAATAAGAAGTCTGTTACCGGAACCTATTTGAAAGCAGTATTAAAGAAATAAAAAAAAGCCGATAAATACAAAATCATTTATCGGCTTTTTTTATGTTATGGATTAATTAGAATCTGTAACCTAAGCTTAAACCGCTTCGAACTCCGCCCCATGGTCCACTGATGTTAATTGTAGCCCCGTTTGCATTAGCTTTAGCTTTAACATCTCCTAAAGGAAGATCAATATCGTCAAGTTCTCTTTGAAGTTGAGATTGCTCATAAGGTGTCAATAATCTATCTGTTTTTCCAACAAAATCACCTTTTGAAGTACCGTAATGTGGTCCTACGATCCACCAGTCAAGAATAATGTGTTTTCCTAAATTAAATTGAGCTCCAAACTGCAATCCAAAAGTATTTGCAGTAAGTTTACCACCCATATCAATATCTTCTTTTTGAGTACTAAGATCACTATTATATTCAAAATTAATTCCCGAAATATCATATTTTAAGTGTCTGTAAAAAGGAGCAATGTAAAATCCTTTTCCGTATCCTTGTCCTAGATAAAAACGAATTTCTGGTGTAATTGCTGAATATCCTAACTCTGTATTGTTAAGCATTCCTTGGCCTTCACTGTTATTAGAAACTAGCTCGTTTAATTGTGATTTGAATGGTACAGCACCTTTATTTATAAAGCTATATCCAATTACAACTCCAATACGTTTAGTTAAACTTCTTTCGTACTGTAATTGAAAATTTTTGAATGCAAGACTAGTTAAACTAATTTTTACATTATTTTTTTTAGGTCCATCAATATCATCCTTCACTGAAACTAAAGAACTTGAAACAGCAGTTATTGAAGTAGTCTGCGAAAAAGCGATTGCAAAATTAAATAAAATTGCAATAATTGTAAGTAAAGTTTTTTTCATAAGTAAATGTTAAAAATATATAATTCGGCAAATATATATTAAAAACACTTCTCTTCAAAAGGATTTCCATCTTCGTCAATCGCGATCAGAATTTTTTTGGCTTTAGAGGAAACTTGAGTTATATAAATCCAAGCAATAGACCATAATCCGAGTGTTGCACAGAACATAAAAAAATTAGATATATGATCTACTTTTTTCTTATTCTTCATTAAAATTGCATAAGGTAATTTATCATTTCTTTCTAATACTACAAATCCACTGTTCATTTTGTTTGTTAGAATAGATGAAAATTTTCTTAAATCTTCATCAATTTTACTTTTAGTCCTTTTCATATTCTAGCAGATATTTTTTGTCTTTTTTTCTTATTAAAGCTATTTCTAGCTCTTACAAATTTAAAGGCAAATTTAAAATCCTACAATACCCACTTTTAGTGATATTTGAGTTTTAAAAGGGATCAAAAACTATTTTATTTTTTTTAGAACGGAGTCAATAGCGTTATTAATTTCTTTAGAAACAACAAATTTATAATTAATGTAGACATAAAAAATAGTTACTAAAATTGATTTTAAACCTATTGAAATTATCGGATTAAAGGGAAATTCCCAGAAGTAAAACAATAAAAATAACAAAAAAGTAATTCCAAGAGAATGTAACGTTTGAACTGTAAAAGGAAACAAATGCAGTCGTTTAACCACAAAGAGCAACTTGGCTAAACTGTATAAAGTTATAGATAATAAAGTGGCAAAAGCACAACCCATAATACCATACATAGGAATAAATAACATATTTAAGCCAATCGCTACTGCTACTAAAAGAACACCAAGAAATAATACTGCTCTGTAATATTTAGTATTAAAAATAATAGCATTATTATTTCCTAGAATCAGATCAAAGTATTTTGATATTCCAATCATAAATACTACTAAAATTCCACCACTATATTCCTTAGGAACCATTTCGTACAATTGATTTATATTGACAAATATCCCTAACATCACATAACCACCAACTACTTGCAGATTAATAGAGGTTTTTTTATACAGAACATTTAGCTCTTTAAACTTATTATCGTGCATTAATTTGGCTGTAATAGGATATACAATTTGATGCATCGCTCGACTCGGGACTGAAATTACTAACGCGATAAAAGTAGCGATTGAATAAAAAGCAATATTATCGATAATCATATACTGGTTGAGCATTATTTTGTCTCCATCCAATAGTAAGTTAGCTACACTTCCTGACAAAATAATATAAAAAGTATACGTCAATATATCTTTAGTATTTTTGGGGAGTGCCAATTGAAAAGTTGGTTTTTGAATTCGAAAAGCATATAACATAGTGACTACAAATGCCAAGAAATACAATCCAGCAGTTGCATAAACAAAACCTTCAACGCTCATCCAATCGAAATAAACGCCAATTAATAGAACTAAAGAAAATAGTCTTAAACCTACTTCTTTTATAAAATTACCAAAAACAGAGTGCATGTGAACTCTTGCCCAAGCATAAAATATTTCGAAATAGGCCATACATAAGCCAATAAAAGGAATCAACCAAACATAATTTTTGACAATTTCATTCTTTTTTGAAAGAAAGAACAATATTTCGTCATAAAAATAAAGTGCTGTTAAAACCATTGGTACTATCACCACTAATGGAAATAATACCGTAAAAGATAAAAACCTAGATTTTTCAGCATCGGTTTCATACTGAGAATAAAATTTAACTAAAGTATTTTGCATACCAATGGCAAACAAAGGCATGATCACATTAGCGCAAGAAGTAATATAATTTGTTAACCCATAAAATGTAGCACCCAAAAGTACCGGATATAAATAAAGCGTATTTATGGCTCCAATCCCAAAACCCAAATAAGTAATTATTGTATTCTTTAAAGATTGATTTAGTACGATTCCCATGAAAGGTTAAGGGTGTTAGGTTTGATATTAAAAAGGGGACTGAATCAAATGAGCCAGTTCTTTGGTTAAACTTTTTCTAGAAAACTTTTGAAGTCCTACTCCATTTGATTGTAATTTCCCTTCTAAAAATTGATTATAAAAGTCTAAAATTACACTTTTTAACTTCATTTTTTCGGAATATTTGAAGAACACTCCGGTATTCGTATCGGTTATAATTTCTGCAAAATCAGAACCTTCAGGTCCAATAGCAATAATAGGTCTGTTAGAAACCATATATTCGAATAATTTGCCTGGAATAATACTTTTTGTATCCTCAGAGTCAATTTCTATCAACAATAAAACTTGCGATTTTCTTTGATGCGCTATGGCTTCTTTATGTGAAACGTATCCTAAATTATTTAAATAAAAATTTAAACCAAACTGAGTTATCGTTTCTAAAACCTCTTGGCTAACTGCGCCAATTAATTTAATTTCTAAATGCGATTTGAAATCAGGTATTTCTTGGACTAATTCTACTAAACTCTCCCATAAAATCAACGGATTTCGTTCCGATAGAAACGAACCAATATGAGCCAAACTGAATTTAGAATCTAAAGTCTGTTTCTCCACTTGTTCGGCATCATAACCATTTGTAATCACTGTAATTGGTTTTGCGGTAATTGCCTCAAATTCGGTTTTAGTTGTCTTACTTGTTACAATAATCATATCGGCTGAATTCAGAACTTGGTGTTCTAAAACTTTGTGTTTTTTTGCAGCAAAACTTGATAAACGCAACGATTTATGATAGCCAATAGTAGTCCATGGATCACGGAAATCAGCAAACCATTTTAGATCTAATTTCTGTTTTAATTCTAAACCAATAAGATGCAAACTATGCGGTGGCCCAGAAGTAATAATGGTATCAATATTATTTTGTACAATATATTTTTCTAAATAGGAAACAGAAGGTTTAACCCAAAACACACGGGCGTCTGGTATAAAAAGATTTCCTCGAATCCAAAGAAAGGTTTTGTCTAAAAAAGACTGTTTCTTTTGATTTGGAATAATGCCCGAGCTTATTTTTTTAGTTTTATTTTTGGAAAGAAATGAAGCCAGTTGATACGGTTCGAATATTTTATTTCTTAGAATAATTACTTTATCTGAAACTTCCTTTACCAAATTTTCGTCCACAATAGGATAAGTTGGATTTTCAGGAATATAAACAATAGGCTGAATTCCAAAATCTGGCAAATATTTCACAAATTTCAACCAACGTTGTACGCCAGGTCCTCCCGCAGGTGGCCAATAATAGGTTATTATAAGGATTTTTTTATTTTCCAAAAGTACATGGTCTATTAATATAATAAATGATTAAAGATTAACGAAGTTGGATTGTAGATTTAAGAAACCTTAAATCTACAATCGTTAATCAAAAATCCTAAATCTGAACTCTTTTCTTTCTTTCAAAATAAACTCCTCCCACTAAAAGCAATAAGATTCCAAAACCACTAACTAAAGTAATTGTACTTCCTGTTTGTATGACTTCCGGTTCAAATTTGAATTCTATTGTATGTTTTCCTGCTGGAATTTGCAATCCTCTTAGAACGTAATCTACTCGAATATGTTCTGTTTTCTTTCCATCGATATACGCATTCCATCCTTTTTTATAATACATTTCAGAAAAAACAGCTAAACCTTCGTTCGAATTATCTGACTTATATATTAAATGGTTGGGCTTGTAAGAATTCAAAGTAATTCTTGCTAGGCTATCTTTGGCGAAAGCCTTACCACTAATTTTAAAATCTTTATTATTGATAACAGCCACATTCTTAGAATCTAAACTGTCCAACGCTTTCATCTCTTGATCTGGAGAAGAAACGATTTTTACTTGACTCACAAACCAAGCATTCCCATTTGCATCTGGATTTACTGTTGGAAATTCATTTCCTTCTTTATCTCTTTGGATAACATACTTAACGTTAAGCATGCTTAGAATTTCGATATTGTTTTTAGCGATTTGATAATCTACTAATTGTTGCATTCTTCGAGGTCTAACAGCACTATAACCACCGATAGATTTATGAAAATAGGAAGCTCTTGCGCCTAACAAATCAGCTACTTCAAAAACTCTGTAATTAGAAGTATCTTTCAAAATCTGTGCATCTGCTGGTGTTTCAGTAAATGGCATTGTTACTTCACTACCTCTTACAAAATCTTTTGCAGAGACGTATTTTTTGTCCACAAAAAACAAATCAGAAACCATAATTAAACCAATAATTATAATAGCGGTTTTTTGAGCCAGTTTGTCTTTCATTGCAAACCACAAAATTCCTCCTGTCAATAGCATGAAGAATCCTGAACGCAATAAATCGGCACTGTATAAACTCATACGATCTAACTTAAGTGCCGCTACAAAATCAGGTCCGTAACTTTCTCTGTAAGCAGCATCACTGCCTCCAGAAAAACTAAACATACTTTTACTCAGGAATAGAATTATTATAATTCCTAAACCAAGAATTGCAGTTTCATATAGAGCTTTCCATTGTAGTTTTTTATCCAATTTAAAGTAGGATTGTAAACCCATGATAGCCAATACTGGAAAACACAACTCTAAAACAACTTGTATAGAAGAAACAGCCCTAAACTTATCATATAAAGGAATGTAATCTATAAAAAAGTTAGTCACAACAGGGAAGTTTTTCCCCCAAGAAAGAATTAATGCTACAATAGCTCCTGAAAGGAATACATATTTTATTTTACGTTGATCTATAAACAAAGCCAAAATCGCTAGAAAGAAAACTACAGCCCCAATATATGCGGGAGCTGCTACGATAGGCTGATCTCCCCAATAGGTTGGCATTCCCGATACAAAATCAGTTGCTTGCGCTTCAGGAACTCCTTGGCCAATCATAAATTCGTACATATGACTGTCCTTGCCTACCGCTTCATTATTAGAACCTCCAAATAATCGTGGGGCAATCAAATTGAAACTTTCCATAATCCCATAACTATACTCCGTAATATAGTCTCTACTCATTGAACTTGTTGTTTCGTTCTTTGAACCATTAGGATTAAAAGTCAATTCGCTTTTACCACGAATACTAAAATCGGTATATTCTGTTGTTGCTAATAAATTTGTAGCATTGGCGCCAATGGCAAAAATTCCAGCAATTGCTAATGTCCCCAAAGAGTAAAGCATCGCTTTGTACTCTTTATCTTTTATTTGTTGATAGATGAAATAAGCGCAAAGTATCAATAAGAAAATTAGAAGGTAATACGTCATTTGAAAGTGATTCGCACTAATTTCTAATGCTGTCGCAAAAAGGGTAAGAAGACCTCCGAGAATATACTTTTTTTGAAAAACTAAAATAAACCCCGCAATAACAAGAGGCATGTAAGCAATAGCATGTGCCTTTGCATTATGCCCTACTCCGAGAATAATAATCATATAAGTGGATAATCCGAACGCTAAGGCTCCAAAAAAAGCTTTCAAAGGATCTACTTTAAGGACTAACATTAGTCCATAAAAACCTAAAAAATATAAAAATAAATAATCGGCAGGACGCGGTAAAAAACGCAATGCATCATCAATAGCACCTATGTAATCATGAGGATATTTAGCCCCCAATTGGTAGGTTGGCATACCACCAAAAGCAGAGTTTGTCCAATAAGGTTCCGCATTATCAGTAGCTCTAAAGTCGTTTTGTTCTTTAGCCATTCCAGTATATTGCACAATATCTGATTGTGAAATTTGCTTTCCTTGCAATACAGGATAAAAATAGATTAAAGAAACCAATACAAAACCAAAAATGGCAAGTGCGTGCGGATAGAACTTATTTATTATTTTCAATTTAAAAAAAGTTTGAATTAAAGTATATTAGGTATTAAAACGGCAAACTTAATCTATTTCTTCGTAATCAACATAATCTCCAACTTTTTTGGTCTCGCGTGGATTTTTACTAGAGTTGCTATTGTATAAGATTTCCTCCTTAGTTTGAGTTTTTTGCCAAGTATCTTGTTGTTGCTGTTGCATATTTTGTCCTGCTTTTTCTACCACTTTTTTAACTAATAAAGGCAAAAACAACTTTGCCAAAAAGCGGAAAATATAGTAGAAAGCGATCATATAAAAAATTGCTTTTATAAAACCAGTAAAAGAAGCTGTTTGCATAAATATATTTTTTTTTTCAAAATTAATAAATCAAACGTTCAAAAGTAAGATATCATTCTTAAATAAATAATAAAATATAGTACATTTGAAAAGCATTGTTACTTTCTAATCTAAAAAACAATATGTCTAGAATTAAAATCACACTTTTGACTGCCTTTTTAATGTTTCCAATCCTACATTACGGGCAACATACGGATCAAATAAACTCTAATAGACCAGGTGAAACTATGTCTGCTTTTGCTGTTGGAAAATCAGTCATTCAAATAGAAACTGGAATTTACGGTATAAAACAAAATCATAGTCTTTTAAATTATGACGCCAATGGTTTCGGTTTAGACGCAACTTTAAGATGGGGTTTGTTCTTGGAAAATCTTGAATTGATTGCCGATATTCAATATCAAAATGAGAAATATACTTCTCTGTTTAAAAACACCAAGATAGCCGATTTTAAACAAACTGTTCTGGGAGCCAAATATTTGATTTACGATCCTTTTAAGAATTATGAAAAAAAGGTTAATCTATACAGCTGGAAAGCAAATCACGGTTTCAACTGGCGCCAATTTGTGCCTGCATTCTCTATTTTTGCTGGTGCAAATGTAATCATGAAAGACAATCCTTACTCGTTTTCTCCCCAATCTAGTGTGTCTCCAAAAATTATGTTAATTACTCAAAATCATTTTGGCGATGGTAAATGGGTTTTTGTAACCAATATTATTGGCGATTATATTACAACTGATTTTCCAAGTTATGGTTATGTGCTAACCCTTACTAGAGGATTTAATGACAACTGGTCTGGATTTATAGAAAATCAAGGTTTTAAGAGTGATTTTTATAGTGACGCAATCGTAAGAGGTGGCGCTGCCTATTTAGTCAATAAAAACATGCAAATTGACGCATCAATTAGCTCGAGTCTAAAAAATACACCTTCTATACTTTATGGCGGAATTGGTCTTTCTTGGCGTTATGATGCAAAATACAAAGAAGTAAGAATGAAAATTGATACAGGAAATGCTGCCAATCCTGATATCAAAGGAGATAAAAAAGCAAAAAAAACACAAAAAAAAATAAAAAAAGGATAATTGAATTTTAAAAAATAGCATGATTACAATTGAAGAAGCAAAATCGAAGAAGGAATTAAAAGAATTCATAAAATTTCCCTTTACATTATATAAGAACAATAAAAATTTTGTTCCACCTTTGATATTAGATGAGCTCGAGAGTTTTGATAAAATAACAAATCCCGCTTTTGAAACGGCAGAAGCCTATTTTTACGTTGCTAAAAAAAATAATGAAATAGTAGGAAGGATTACCGCCATCATTAACTGGAGTGAAGTAAATGATCAACAAAAAAAGAAGGTTCGTTTTGGTTGGTTTGATGTAATTGACGATATTGAAGTTACAAAAGCACTTTTAGAGAAGGTCTATGAACTAGGTCGAAAACACAAGTTGGATTACGTAGAAGGCCCTATGGGTTTTTCTAACCTTGACAAAGTAGGCGTATTAACAGAAGGATTTGATGAAGTAGGAACAATGATTACATGGTATAACAGTCCTTACTATGCTACACATTTTGAACAGTTGGGTTACGTTAAAGAAAAAGAATATATTGAAAGCAAGTTTCCTTTTGAAAACGTAAAACCTGAGTTTTTTGAAAAAGCGAATGATTTAGTAAAAAGAAGGTATCAGTTAAGACCTCTTAATTTTAAAACTACCAAAGAAGTAATGCCACTTGTGGACCAAATGTTCGATCTATTTAATAAATCTTACGCTTCTTTATCTACTTTTGTAGCTATTTCTGACACACAAAAAGAATATTTCAAAAAAAAATACATCAGCTTCATCAATCCTGAATTTATCAAATTTGTAATTGATAAAGACGATAACATTGTAGCATTCAGCATCGTTATGCCCTCTTTTACAGAAGCGTTGCAAAAAGCAAATGGAAAGTTATTTCCCTTTGGCTTTTTACATTTGTTAAGAGCGAAAAAACAAAGTAAAGATGTGCTTTTTTATCTTATAGGAGTACTTCCAGAATATCAAAATAAAGCAGTTACGGCTGTTATATTTAAAGAATACTACGAAACTTTTAAAGAAAAGGGAATCATTAATTGCTTTAGAACGCCTGAGTTAGCGGATAACGCTGCTAGTATTAATTTATGGAAACACTTTAACACAGTGGTACACAAAAGAAGATGTACCTACAAAAAAAGTTTAAACTAGATGATATAAAAAATCCCATTCACAAATTGTCAATGGGATTTTTTAATTATAAACTTTAAATTAAAAAAAAGACTACTTACACGCTGTTTTTGCAAGTACTAATTTTCCATCAAAAATTAATTTTTTCTTATCTTTAAATTTTACTTTTCCTTTATTATCATCAACGGTTTCACCAAAACCTTCAATATAATTATTACCTTCCTTTAAAAAAACAACTTCACGCACAGATAAAACACCTTCTGAGGTAAAAGTATAGTCTGCAAAAAGTGTATCTCCTTTTAACTGTCCAACAATCGAACCTTCATTTTTATCTTTTTCATAAAAATTATAAATTAAATTACCAGAAATCAGTTGATTCCCTTCAAAATTCAAATGCATTAAAACACTATCTTTTTTAATAACACCCAAGTAACATTCCGGAGTATTTACTTTTTTAATAGTATTTTTTTCTAGTTGGAGTTGATGGTCTTTACTTTCCTTTTTACACGAAATAAAGAAACTTATTAGTACGGCGCTAAAGATTATTTTTTTTATATTTTTTATTTAGAGTTCAATAAAGATAGATTATTCAATATGGATTTTAACAAAAAAAATCCATTCTTTGAAGAATGGATTTTTTTAAATCTACAGCTTTAAAAATTTTATTTTTATAAAATTAATTTGCTAGAGATTTTAACGAATAAAATTTAAGCGTCTAAATCTACTTTGGTTTTAGAAGCAATTTCTTTGTAAGTTCCGTTTTCTAATTTTTCACGAATGGCTTCAAAAGCAGTTAAAGTTTGATCAATATCTGCTAATGTATGCGGTGCAGTAGGGATTACTCTTAATAAAATCATTCCTTTTGGTATTACAGGATAAATTACAATAGACAAGAAAATACCGTAGTTCTCTCTTAAATCATTTACCATAACCATCGCTTCGGGCACACTTCCTTCTAAATAAACAGGTGTTACACAAGTATTTGTATCTCCAATATTAAATCCTTTACTTCTTAATCCGCTTTGTAATGCATTAACATTTTCCCATAATTTATCTTTCAATCCTGGGTTATCACGCAACAATTGTAAACGTTTTAATGATCCAATAGTTTGAATCATTGGCAATGATTTTGCAAACATTTGAGAGCGCATGTTGTATTTTAAATAATCGATAATATCTTTATCAGCAGCTACAAACGCACCAATATTTGCCATCGATTTAGCAAAAGTAGAAAAATAAACATCGATATCATCCTGAACTCCTTGCTCCTCACCTGCTCCAGCACCAGTTTTACCTAAAGTACCAAAACCATGTGCATCATCAACTAGTAAACGGAAATTATATTTTTGCTTCATAGCAACAACTTCTTTCAATTTTCCTTGCTGACCACGCATTCCAAAAACACCTTCTGTGATGAATAAAATTCCTCCACCAGTTTCTTCAGCTAATTTTGTTGCGCGTTGCAGGTTTTTCTCCATACTTTCCACATCGTTGTGGCGGTACGTAAAACGTTTTCCCATGTGCAAACGAACTCCATCTATAATACAAGCATGAGCGTCAACATCATAAACAATCACATCGTTTTTAGTAACTAAAGCATCAATTATTGACACCATTCCTTGGTATCCAAAATTCAATAAATAAGCGGATTCTTTCATTACGAAATCTGCCAACTCATTTTCTAACTGCTCGTGGTATTTAGTTTGTCCGCTCATCATACGAGCTCCCATTGGGTAAGCTGCACCATATTTAGCCGCTGCTTCAGTATCAACTTGACGCACTTCTGGGTGATTAGCAAGTCCTAAATAATCATTCAAACTCCAGTTCAAAATATCCTTTCCACCAAACTGCATTCTTGGACCTAGTTCTCCTTCTAATTTAGGAAAAACAAAATAACCTTCTGCTTGAGAAGCCCATTTTCCTAAAGGTCCTTTATTGTTTTGAATCCTTTCGAATAAATCTTTTACCATAATATATTAAGTAATAATTTTAATTTTAAGAAGTTGCAAAATTAATTATTTAAATCGTATAAAGGACTTGAAAATAAATTTATTTTTCGATGCTAAATTTAATCCTAAGCAACAGTAATATTCATGTAAACTATATCTTATAATCAAAATAAAAAATACTGCAAACGCTTTGATAATGGCATAAAATTAAATGGAATTTCTTTCTTTAATTTTAAAAAAAACTCCTGCAGTTTGTAAATTTAGAAGAAACAGAACATAAAAATGCACTTTAAATTTAAATTTTATCAAATTAATTTTTCTAAAAGAGCGCTAATAAGCAAAGTTTTATAAATTGTTAAATATCAAAAATCTTACTATTAAATTAAAAAAAGAAAGTCAATTCAATTGAAAAATGTTTTAATAATTTGGTTAATAGAATTACTACTTAAAAAATAAAAATACCAATTAAAATATTTATTTTTACCCTAAATCTGAGAATAAACCAACACGAATATAAATGTCACAAGATACAAAAGAATTAAAATTAGCTGTTTTGATTGATGCCGATAACGTTCCTTACAGCAATGTAAAAGGAATGATGGAAGAAATAGCTAAATTTGGAACACCAACTACTAAGCGTATTTATGCCGATTGGACTAAACCTAATGCAGGTGGGTGGAAAAGTGTTTTATTAGAGCACGCTATTACTCCCATACAACAATATAGCTATACTGTAGGTAAAAATTCTTCTGATTCGGCAATGATTATTGATGCCATGGATTTATTATACTCTGATAAAGTAGATGGTTTTTGTATCGTATCAAGTGATTCTGACTTTACCAGATTAGCCATTCGTTTGAGAGAATCAGGAATGAAAGTAATTGGTATAGGAGAGCAAAAAACTCCAAATTCTTTTATTGTTGCTTGCGATCGATTTATTTACATCGAAGTTTTAGATGGAGCTATTAAGAAAAAAGCTAAAAAACCTACTGCAGATACTAAAAAACCAATTGGTAAACCAGTTGAAAAACCAGTTGAAAAATCATTAAATAAAGTAGACGTACACACTATAGAACTTATAGAAACTACAATTGAGGATATTTGTGATGATGATGGTTGGGCATTTCTAGGAGATGTTGGAAACCTAATCGTAAAAAGAAAACCAGAATTTGACCCTAGAAATTATGGCTTTGCAAAATTAACTCCTATGTTGAAATCATTAACCGAAATCCTAGAAATAGATGAAAGAGATTCTGATAAAAAAGGAATAAAACATGTTTATGTTCGCCTGCGTTTCAGTTAATCTATTTTTTTAAACAGCATTATAAAAAGCTTCTTTCTAAACAGTAAGAGCTTTTTTTTTATAAAAGAATTAAATATTTATAAATAAAGTCTTTAAAATAAAAAAAGATTTAATTTTCTTAGTATTTTAGAGGATTAAACAAAAAATGAAATGAGAAATAAATTTTTTATTATAGGAATATCTATTTTAGTGCTAACTACAATTGTCTATATTTTATATGATGTTGGATTGGTTTTTATGGTTATTCTAACCTTAATATTGCTGGTAGGATACGCCAATACAATACAACAAAAACATGCTATTCTTAGAAATTTTCCGGTATTAGGTTATTTTAGATATTTATTTGAAATGATAGCTCCAGAAATTCAGCAGTATTTTATAGAACGTACTACTGATGGAAAACCTTTCTCTAGAAACCAACGTACAATTGTGTATCAAAGAGCAAAAAACATTGATGCAACCACTCCTTTTGGAACACAATTAGACATTAACCAATCAAATTATGAAGGCATAAAACATTCTATATTTCCAACTGTTGTAAATGAAGAATTGCCTCGTGTTTTAGTTGGAGGTCCCGACTGTAAACAACCTTATTCTGCCTCTTTGTTGAATATTTCAGCAATGAGCTTTGGTTCATTGAGTGAAAATGCAATTGTTGCACTAAACAAAGGAGCTCGGAAAGGAAATTTTTATCACAATACAGGAGAAGGCGGATTAACTCAATTTCATCAGCAAGGTGGCGATGTTACATGGCAAATTGGTACAGGATATTTTGGATGCCGTAACGCAAACGGAGGTTTTGATAAAGATAAATTTACCGAAAAAGCCAATTTGCCTGAAGTAAAAATGATAGAAATAAAACTTTCTCAAGGTGCAAAACCTGGTCATGGAGGAGTTTTACCTGCATCAAAAAACACAGAGGAAATAGCAAAAATAAGAGGGGTAGAACCGCATACAACGATTCTTTCTCCACCAGGACATTCCGCATTTTCAGATACGAAAGGATTAATAGAATTTGTTGCTCAACTTCGCCTACTTTCCAATGGAAAACCCATAGGTTTTAAATTATGCATTGGTAAAACCTCTGAATTTGAAGCCATTTGTCAAGAAATGATCACCCAAAACTGTTATCCTGATTTCATTACTGTTGATGGTGCCGAAGGAGGAACAGGTGCTGCTCCGCTTGAGTTTAGTGATGGCGTTGGAATGCCATTTGAACCAGCGTTAATATTCGTTAATAAAACATTAGTCTTTTTTGGCATCAGAGATAAAATTAGGGTGATCTGTAGCGGAAAAATAATTTCAGGTTATTCTATCCTTAGAGCTATAGCTTTAGGAGCAGATATTTGCAATAGCGCCCGTGGTTTTATGTTTTCATTGGGATGCATACAAGCCTTGCGATGCAATACTAACACTTGTCCTACCGGAGTAGCAACACAAGATAGAATGCTTATGAAAGGATTGGTAGTAGCCGATAAATACGAACGTGTTTACCATTTTCATAAAAATACCTTGCATGCAGCCAACGAACTTCTAGCGGCCGCTGGAAAAAATAGTTTTGCAGAAGTCGATATTAATATTTTTATGCGCGGTGATGAGTTTTCACACCTTTCTGACTTGTATTTCCCTGACAATTTAAAAAGTGTAACTCGGTATTAAATTATTTAAATAGTTAATATAACTTATAAAAATATAATTTTAAAAATAGCTTTACTCACTAATTAGGAGTTCTTCTATTTAATTTAAACAAAATCTTGAAATGAATCATAAAACAGAAATAAACAACAGAAAAGAATCTTTAAAAAAATTATTGCACATCATAATAGAGCAGGAAGATGCTATTATCAAAGCTTTGTATGATGATTTTAAAAAGCCCGCTTTTGAAGCGGTCTTAACCGAAACTAATTATGTAATTAGTGATTTAAAAGAAACTATTAAGAACATCGATTCATGGGCAAAACCCAAAAGAGTTTGGGGTTCTTTGCTGAACTTCCCTTCATCAGACTATATCTATAGTGAACCTTATGGGAATGTATTGATACTTTCTCCATGGAATTATCCTTTTCAATTGGCACTATGTCCATTAGTAGCTGCAGTAGCTGCGGGAAACAAAGTGACACTAAAACCTTCTGAACATACACCCAATACATCGGCAATTATATCTAAAATTATACGAGAAGCATTTCCGGTACAAGAGGTAGTTGTAATTACTGGAGACGCAACGATTGCAGCAGAATTATTAAAAAAGCGTTGGGATTATATATTTTTTACGGGAAGTGTTGGTGTTGGCAAAATTGTTGCAAAAGCTGCTGCTGAAAACTTAACGCCAGTTACCCTAGAATTAGGAGGAAAAAGCCCTTGTATTATTGATGAAACTGCCAATTTAGAACTGAGCGCTAGAAGAATTGTTTGGGGAAAAATCATCAATGCAGGACAAACTTGTGTGGCTCCAGATTATATTTTAGTACATAAAAAAGTAAAGCAACCTTTTACAAAATTTTTAATTGAGGAGATTGAGAAAGCACTGGGCAAAAATCCAGAAGAATCTGCAGATTTTGCTAGAATAATTAATCTAAAGAACTGGCAGCGTCAATTAAATCTGATTGAAAATCAAAATATTATTTATGGAGGTCAATCAAATAAAGAGTCTCTTTACTTGGCTCCTACCCTTCTTGATCAACCGTCAATGGATAGTTTAGTAATGAAAGAAGAAATTTTTGGACCTGTACTTCCTATTCTTTCCTATGAAACTAAAGAGGATATTGATAAAATTATAACTCAATTTGACAAACCGTTGTCCTTATATTTATTTTCTCAAAATAAATCTTTTACCGACGAAATTTTAAAAAAATACTCTTTTGGTGGTGGCTGTATCAATGACACAGTTATTCACTTGGTAAATCATAGACTCCCTTTTGGAGGTGTAGGAAATTCAGGTATGGGTGCATATCACGGAAAACTAAGTTTTGATATTTTTTCACATAAAAAAAGTGTTGTAAAACGAGGGACTTGGCTTGATGTGCCTTTGCGTTATGCTCCTTATAATGATAAGTTAAAAACCATTCGAAAAGTATTAAAATGGATTTAGACAAATTGATAAAAGCTATTTAAAGGACAAAATTAACTATTTCTGGCTAAATCAAATGTTTAATATTAAGACTTGGGTTTAAACAGTTTTATGTTGCTCAGTAATGCTAAATCAAAATTATATAACCAAAAAAAAGAATTGAAAAACACCCTCTTTTTTACTTTAAGCATACTGTCATTATTAATCATAATTGTAACATCTACAATTATGATTAATAGTAACGGCATGAACGATAGGCTGCAAGGTTGGGTAAATTTACTTTGGTTAACATTACCTATTTTGATACTAATAATTGACAGAATTTTTATAAAAAAATATGAAACAAAAAGAGTAAATAAGTTCCAATTCTTGGTGTTATTGTTCTTGATGCTAGTTTTTCTTATTAATTACGTCAGACTACAATTACAATCTTAAGTAGCAATATAAAACATAAATAAAATTGACGTTTTAAATTTGATTAAATTTTTAAAAATTAAAAATAGCTCATAAACTTGCTTGATTAAATAGCGATTATTTAAAAAAAACTTGGAAATAAACAGTAAAAATTCTCGATCTAAAGGTTCAAAAAACAAGAACTTTAAGTTTGGATGAATAAAAGGAATTTGATTTGTACTTTCATCTCTCTGGATTCTTTTTTATATAAAATAGAGTGGTATAAATCAAACTACTGTTTATAATAGGAGGAGAAATCTTAGTTGCTGTGGAATGTTTTGATTCAATGAGAATTAAAAAAATATTACATTTGCCGATTACAACAAAAATGAATGTAATTTTAACTCCATATAGAATTAAAATTATTTAAAATTAACGGAAGAAATTTCAGTATTATTATTAAAAAAACTAAAAACCAATAACAGAACCTTTATGAAAACCAACGTACAAAATCGATTAGAACAAATTAGAAAGAATGGATACGAATTAGATTTTAGTAAAGTCTTTGAGCATACATTTGAGAATTATAAAAAAATTGCGTTGTATGGAGGTTTGATAATTTTTGTGGGTGTTATTTTATTTAGCATCATTACTTTTGCTACTCTTATAGGAATTTTTGGTGCTCCAGCAATTACAGAATATCTAAAACCTGAAAATTTAAATCTTGAAAATCTTAGCTTAAACACGCTACTCATTATATCAGGAATTAGCGTTTTAATTTCGGCTTTATTGAGTCCGCTTATTGCAGGTTTAATAAAAATGGCTTATTGTGCAGAGAACGATGAAGAATTTCATGTATCAACGATGTTTGGATTCTATAAAGCCCCCTATTTTTCAGAATTGTTTATTGCTACATTTTTATTTTCATTAGTAAGCAATGCTATTGGAATAGTTACTATGTACTTCAAAATACCTTTTTTGAGTTCGATAATTTCAATACTTATTGCATTATTAACCATCATGATGATACCGCTTATTATTTTCGGAAAATTAAAAGCCTTAGAAGCTATAAATGCTAGTTTTCTAATTGTATCTAAACAACCTTGGGTTTTACTTGGACTTCTGGTAGTGTGTTCTATTGGTGTGTTGGTAGGATTTATAGGTTGCTGTGTTGGTATTTTCTTTACTTATCCAGTATTATCTTCTTTACATTATGCAATTTACAGTGAAATAATAGGGTTTGAAACCGAAACTGAATTGCAAGAAAAAAGCTAAAAACAAATTTTAAAAAAGAATAAAGGTTGAAATACACCTTAACCTTTGTTCTTTTTTAAAATAATTTCTTAAATTGAAGGCTAAAATTATTTCAAAATTTAATTTTCACAACTCAGTAAATAAAATTTATGGTAATTAACTTTAGTCCTTTATACAGTACTACCAAAGAATTAATTTTATTTTTAATAGTAAACTCTGTTGTTATTACTACCTTATTCATGGTTTTAATTCCAATTTTAATTGTTTTTTTAATTTATAGAATAATTAAAATTAAAACAGGATTAAAAAGTAGTTTAATAGAAAAAAGTACCAAAACTATTACTGAGAAAAAAGAATATCAAGTTTATATCTTATTTTTGGGAGTTATTCTTCCAATTCTAGAAATTACTCTAGAATTTTTAAAAATCAGACCTCAAAGTTTATTAATTATTAATTGCAGTTTGGGAATCATACTACTCCTAATCTATTATGCTAGCACTAAATCTAACTACATATTTAGAAATATTAAAAATATATTTACAGTACTATTTTTAATTTATTTTGTTTCAATTGGCCGAAATATTATCAATTCTACATCTGATATAGTTCCAATTACCGCTTTTATTGCTACGTTCTACTTTTCTTATACCGTTTTAAAATCTGTAAAATTATATAGGGGTTTTGTAATTGCCGTTTTTATTTATTTTTGGATTCTGTTCGTTTTTGAATTAGTCCCATTAAAAACTGTTTTAGTTTTATTTATTGATTGTTTTGTAATTTTAATCATCAATTATGTTCAATATATATTGTGGTTAAACACCACTGTTAAATCAAATTTTAATGATTTAATCATAAACAAAGGCAATTCACTGATACTCGCAACCAATAAAAAAGGAGAAGTTGTATTTTGTAGTGAAAATGTAAAAACAATTTTGGGTTACGACGTGAATGATATGCTAGGATTAGGATATTGGGAAAAAGCAGAAAATACTAATTTTTACGACAAAAATTATAATATAAAATTTACAGAAGACAGAGTATTTATTAGAACAGTAAAATGTAGCAATGGCGATTATAAATACTTTCAATGGGATGAAAAAAAATTTTCTAATGATTTATTGATCGGTATTGGCCAAGATGTAACGAGTGAAATTCATATAAAAAATCAGTATAAAGATTTAATTGAGAATGCGATTGACATCATTTTTGAAGTAGATAAGAATGGCTATTTTACTTTTGTAAATGAATTTACGATCAAATCCTTAGGATACCAAAATGATGAAATCATAAACAAAAATTACACCTCTTTTATAAGACCTGATTATATTGTCGTTATTACCAACTTTTATCTTAAACCATTAGAAAGTGATCATTATTTTCCTATAATTGAGTTTCCAATATTAAAGAAAGATGGAACTGAACTGTGGATCTCACAAAAAGTTATTATTCGGAAAAATGAATTTGGAAAAATAATTGCCTATTCTGGTATTTCTCGTGATGTTACCAAATTTAAAGACATTGATCGTGAAAATAGAATTCGCCAACAAAAGACCGAAGAATATACTGAAACAATAAAAAAACTAACAACCACAAATTTCAGTAATTATAAAAACCTAGACGTTAGTGTTATGGAAATTATTGAATCTGCTGCTAAAGTTACTCAGTGTAACCAAGTTAGTTATTGGAAACATACTAAAGAAACATTAACATGCGAAAATCAGTATAATTTAGAGACCGATAGCTATACAAAAGGATATGTTATAACAAAGGAAAATTATCCTATTTATTTTGAAGCAATTCAAAACAACACGCATATCAGTGCGTATGATGTTTCAGAAAAATTAGAGTTTTCTGAATTTAAAGAAAGCTATTTTGAACAATTTAACATTAAATCACAACTTGATATTCCAATTTTTATAAATGGAGAATTATCTGGAGTCATTTGCTTTGAAACCTCAGAAAATTATAAAAACTGGGACAATGATGATATTATTTTTGCTAGAACCATATCCGATTTAATCTCGTTAACCGTTATTTCTCAAAGTCGTTACGATGCCGAAAAGAAACTGGAATATAAAAGTGAACTTTTATCGGCAATGACACTCTGTACCGAGAAATTCTTGAATAGCAATGATATAAGTGCAATTTTTTCAGATGTTCTCATCATCATGGGAAAAGCAACCAAGTCACACAGAGCCTATTATTATGAAGATGATAATAACCAAAAGACAATAAGTCAAAAATACAGATGGATTATTCACAATAAAAAATTAACGGAAAATAATATTAATCTTCAACATATTCCTCACGCTTTTTTTGAGGAATTGCTTACTCCACTTTTAAATAATAAACCCTTTGAATCTAGGATTTCAGAAATTAAAAACGTTTCGTTAAGAAGTAAACTTGAAAGTTTAGATGTGGTGTCTGTAATATTATTTCCAATTATCATTAAAAATAAATTTCATGGCTTTTTAGGATTTGATAATACACAAGAAGAAAAACATTGGAACGAAGATGAAGTGAACATCTTGCAAACATTGGCTCGAAATATTGCCTCCTCTATTGAACGCATCACTAATGAAACAGCAATATATGAAAGTGAAGAGAAATTTAGACTTTTAGCGAATAATATACCTGGAACTGTTTATCTATCTAATTACGATGAAAACAATACCAAGATTTACATAAACGATAAAATTGAAAAATTGACCGGTTATCCTAAATCAAGTTTTATTGATAATGAATTATCATTCATTGATTTAATTCATCCTGAAGATAAATTAAACACAATAGCGGCTCAAAAAAGAGCGATTGACAGTAAAAGTCCTATTCACTTAACTTATCGAATTGTACATAAAGACAAACACATCATTTGGGTAGAGGAATTTGGTGATACTATTTATAAAGATGGTAAAATTGCTTTCTTAGAAGGTATATTTATCGACATTACGGAGCGAAAAAAAGCAGAAACAGTTGTTCAAGAAAAAGAATTAGCAGAAGCGGCCAATAAATCGAAATCAGAATTTCTAGCCAATATGAGCCATGAAATAAGAACTCCGTTAAACGGAATTATTGGTTTTACCGATTTATTGATGAAAACGAATCTTGGAAAAATTCAAGAAAAATACATGACTACCATCAACCAATCTGCACATTCTTTACTGGATATTATCAATGACATTCTTGATTTTTCTAAAATTGAAGCTGGTAAATTAGAGTTATACATTGAGAAAAATGATATTCATGAACTATTAACCCAAGTAATAGATCTTATTTTATATGAATCAAGCCAGAAAAAACTGAATTTAGAACTTATAATTGCTCCTAACATTCCTAAATATTTTTGGTTAGATAGTGTGCGCTTAAAACAAATTTTAATTAATCTTTTAGCAAATGCTGTAAAATTTACCGAAAAAGGATCTATAAAATTAGAGGTAACTCTACTTAAAAAAATAGATGAGAATAAAGACAGAATTCGATTTTCGGTAATTGATACTGGGATAGGAATATTGGAAGAAAATAAAAAGAAAATATTTAAGGCCTTCTCACAAGAAGATAGCTCGACTACACGAAAGTTTGGAGGAACAGGTTTGGGATTAACAATTTCTAACCAACTTTTAGGTTTAATGAGTAGCCAGTTAGAACTAGATAGTGCAGTAGGTACCGGAAGCATTTTCTATTTTGATTTAGAGATACAAACCAATAATGACTTGTCGGAAAGTATCATTGCAACTGAATCTGATAAAAATACTATAGAAAATGAAACTAGTATTGTACGAAGTATAACTAAAAATATTACTGTATTAATTGTCGAGGATAATAAAGTAAATATGTTGCTTTTAAAAACGATTATTAAAAATTTACCTCTAAAAACCACTGTATTTGAAGCCATAAATGGAAAAGATGCTGTAGAGCAAATTGAAAACATTAATCCTGATATTGTCTTTATGGATATTCAAATGCCAGTGATGAACGGTTATGAAGCCACAAAAATAATTCGTCAATCTAAAACTAAAGCAAATGTTCCTATTATTGCAATAACTGCAGGCACAGAGAGAGAAGAAAAAGATAAATGTATAGAAGCGGGAATGAATGATTACATTCCGAAACCAATTATTAAGGGTATTATTGAAGAAACCATCCAAAAATGGGTTCTGTAACCAAAAAAAAATATTATTATTCTTTAAAATTATGTAGTTTTATAAACACAAAGCTTATTTACAAACAAAAAAATTAATTTATGAAATGGAGTGGCAGACGTCAAAGCGATAATCTAGAAGACAGAAGAGGAATGTCGTCAGGAGGTAAAACAGTTGTTGGTGGAGGAATAATTGGTATTGTTATTTTGTTATTAAATGTTTTCGGCGGTGAAAATGGTCAGATGGTCGGTAATATTTTAGAACAAACACAAGGAACTCAAACAACACAAACCGAACAAAGAGAATTAACTGCTAAGGAAAAAGAAGAAAAACAATTCATAAACGCTATTTTAGTTGATACTGAAGATGTTTGGTCAAAAATATTCGCAGAAAACAACTTACAATATAAAAACCCTAAATTAGTATTATTCCAAAATGCAGTAGAAACAGCTTGTGGAAATGCTAGTTCTGATTCAGGTCCGTTTTATTGTCCCGGCGATCAAAAAGTCTATATGGATTTAGCTTTTTTTGAAGAACTAAAAACAAAATTTGGTGCTCAAGGAGGAGATTTTGCAACAGCTTACGTGATTGCTCACGAAATAGGACATCATGTACAAACCTTATTAGGAACCTCTGATAAAATGAGACGAATGCAACAAGGCAAAAGTCAAGCTGAAGCCAATAAATTATCTGTAGCCTTAGAATTACAAGCTGATTTTTATGCTGGAGTATGGACGCATTATAATCAACAAATGAATAATTTCCTAGAAGAAGGAGATATAGATGAAGCTCTAAGCGCTGCTCAAGCTGTAGGAGACGATGCCATTCAGGCTAAAATTCAAGGACATATTGTTCCAGAATCATTCACCCATGGAACATCTGCTCAACGCAAAGCTTGGTTTATGAAAGGTTATAAAACAGGAGATATCAAGCAAGGAGACACATTTGCAGAAATAAGATAAATGGTTTAGCAGACAAATAATTATAAAATCGGGCATTATTACCCGGTTTTTTTTTGGTTTTAACCAAAGCAAATATTGCATTAATAAAGTATTGTAATTCAAATTCACAAGGAGAGGAGAACTTCTATTGGCATTATAAACAAACAAATAATAGCAAAAAAAAAACATCGGAAAATTAGCACTACCTTTGCGCCAAATTAAAGAAGTAAACCAACTAATTGTGTTTGCTTCATAAACACCATTTATGTCATTTAGCTCATTAGGATTATCTGATGCTTTACTTAAAGCAATCAGCAAAAAAGGATACACAACACCTTCCCCAATACAACAAAAAGCAATTCCACCCGTATTAGAAGGAAAAGATGTTTTAGCATCTGCCCAAACAGGAACAGGTAAAACAGCCGGTTTTACATTACCTATTTTACAATTATTATCGCAAGGTCAACAGTTAAGACATAGACCTATTCGTGCTTTGATCCTAACGCCCACAAGAGAATTAGCAGCACAGATACTTGCTAATATCAAAGAATATAGTGAATTTTTAGACCTGAAAAGTACTGTTATCTTCGGAGGTGTCAACCAAAACCCACAAGTAACACAACTACGTCAAGGTGTAGATATTTTAGTCGCCACTCCAGGTCGTTTAATCGATTTGCAAAATCAAGGTTTAATATCCCTTGCAAAAGTTGAAATCTTAGTTTTGGATGAAGCGGACAGAATGCTGGATATGGGATTCTTAAGAGATATTGAGCGCATATTGAAAGTTTTACCTTCAAAAAGACAAAATTTACTATTCTCGGCTACATTTTCTAGAGACATCAAGAAATTAGCAATGGGTATTTTACACAATCCTGTGCAAGTGGAAGCAACTCCAGAAAACACTACTGTTGATGCTATCATACAAAAAGTATATCCGGTTGCCAAAGAGAAAAAAACAGAACTAATAATTAAATTGATTACAGAAGGAAACTGGAAGCAAATTTTAGTTTTTACACGTACAAAGCAAGGCGCAAATAAACTTTGTGAAAGTATGATTGAATCCGGAATCAAAGCAGCTGCTATACATGGTAATAAAGGCCAAGGTGCGCGTACCAAGGCATTAGCTGGTTTTAAAGATGGAAGTTTAACTGCTTTAGTAGCAACTGATATTGCTGCTCGTGGTTTAGATATTCCTTTATTACCCCATGTTGTCAATTTTGAATTACCTAATATTCCAGAAGATTACGTTCACCGAATTGGTAGAACCGGAAGAGCTGGAGCAAGTGGAGAAGCTGTTTCTTTATTCAGTCCAGATGAAACTGTTTTTTTAAGAGATATTGAAAAATTGATTGGAATTAGATTGCCAATGGAACAAATCGCAGGATTTGAACCAGATCCTAATGCCTCAAAAGAACCGATAAAACAAGGACAAGGAAGACAACAACGAAATTCTACTCCAAGAACTCCAAAGTCTACCAATACAACTAAAACAGAAAATACCACTAGAAGTAATAATAGTTTTGGTCCGAGACGCCCAAGTGCGGGTAACGATAGACGTTCTAACGAACGAAGAAGTTAATAAAGAATATTGTCAAAAAAAAAAGTCCACGTTTTAAACCGTGGAATTTTTTTTGATTATTAACCCAACCATCCATCTCTATCTAAACTTCTATACTGTATCGCTTCAGCAATATGACTAGAAATAACTGTTGGCGCAGCATCAAGATCAGCGATAGTTCTTGCCACTTTCAAAATACGATCGTAGGCTCGAGCTGAAAGGTTCAGTCGTTCCATTGCTGTTTTTAATAGTTGTTTAGAAACATCATCAAGCGCACAATGTTCCCTAATGTGTTTGGTATTCATTTGGGCATTATAATGAATATGATCCATTTGTTCAAATCGTGCGGTTTGAATTTCACGCGCTGCCGTTACTCTTTCACGAATCGCTACACTACTTTCTGCTTTTTGATCATCTGATAATTTTTCGAAAGGAACTGGAGTCACTTCTATATGAATATCAATTCTATCCAATAAAGGTCCTGAAATCTTACTTAAATACCGTTGCATTTCATGTGGAGAAGAGGTTTGTGGTGCATCTGGATCATTAAAAAAGCCACTTGGACTAGGATTCATACTTGCCACCAACATAAACGAAGAGGGATACGTAACGGTAAACTTAGCTCTCGAAATCGTTACTTCGCGATCTTCTAATGGTTGGCGCATTACTTCAAGAACATCGCGTTTAAACTCTGGTAATTCATCTAGAAATAAAACCCCATTGTGCGCCATCGAAATTTCTCCTGGCTGCGGATAACTTCCTCCCCCGACAAGTGCAACATTTGAAATAGTATGATGTGGACTGCGGAACGGACGTTGATTCATTAAGCCTACTTCTTTTAGTTTTCCGGCTACACTATGAATCTTTGTAGTTTCTAGGGCTTCACGCAAAGTCATTGGTGGCAAAATACTAGGCAAACGTTTGGCTAACATCGTTTTTCCTGCACCAGGCGGGCCTATTAAAATGATATTATGACCTCCGGCTGCCGCAATTTCCATACACCGTTTGATACTTTCTTGTCCTTTTACATCCGAGAAATCAAATTCAGGAAAGTCTAAAGTCTTATAAAATTCGGCACGCGTATCAATCGTTGTGGGTTCCAGAGTGCCTTTTCCTTCAAGGAAATCAATGACTTCTTGCACATTCTCAACGCCATAAACATCAATACCAGCCACAATCGCTGCTTCTTTTACATTTTGTTTTGGAAGAAAAAAACCTTTGAAGCCCTCTTCTTTAGCTTTGATTGCAATTGGTAAAGCACCACGAATGGGTTGCAAACTCCCATCAAGCGAAAGCTCGCCCATAATAATATATTTATCTACTTCATCTGCTTTTATTTGACCTGATGCTACTAATATTCCTATCGTTAAAGTCAGATCATAAGCTGAGCCTTCTTTACGTAAGTCGGCAGGAGCCATATTTATAGTGATTTTTTTTCCTGGCATAGCATAGCCGTTATTTTTCAATGCGGCTGCAATTCGATAGCTACTTTCTTTAATCGCATTATCTGGCAAACCAACTAAATGATATCCAATGCCTTTGTCTATATTTACTTCAACGGTAATTGTTGTGGCTTCAACCCCAAAAACAGCACTTCCAAAAACTTTAATTAGCATAGTTTCTTATTTTGAATCTAAAAATAACTAAAATTTTTAATTATTAGTACAAATCTTTCAAAATATAAAATTGATTAAATTGATCTTTTTTAAAATTTAAACTATGGTATAAATTTAGTATTTTATTATAATTACTGTATAAATAAAGGTGTTTTAAAGGAAATAAATACAATATGTGCATTTTTAAATAAAATTTTACAGTAATTATTAAAAAATAATTGGTTAAACATTAACATTTTAATACTTTTAGGAATTAATTACAAAACTATATTATGAAAAAAACCCTACTTCTACTCATTTTCAGTTTTTTACTGCCAAAAATTTACGCACAGGAATATTTTCCTAATAATGAAGGCGTACCAAACAAAAACACAAATTTTAGCGCCTTTACCAACGCAAAGATTTATGTTTCACCGACTCAAGTTATTGAAAAAGGAACACTAATAGTACAAAATGGTAAAGTAATTGCAACAGGAACAAATATTGAAATCCCTAAAAATTGCACAACTGTAAACCTTGAAGGAAAATCAATTTATCCCTCCTTTATAGATATGTATTCCAGTTTTGGAATTGAAAAACCGAAAAGAAATACAGAAAGAAATCCGTTATACGATACTAAAAGAACTGGTTTCTATTGGAATGAAAGTATTCGTTCTGAAGTGAATGCGTATGAAAATTTCACCTATGATGAAAAGAAAGCAGAAGAACTATTAAAAGCAGGTTTTGGAGTTATAGGTTCTCACGTTCCAAACGGAATTGCCCGCGGAACGGGTACATTGATAGCGTTAAATAACTTTGATAAAAGCAGTCAATTGTTATCGGACAAAATAACCAATCATTTTGCCTTTACCAAAAGTCCTACTACAAACCAAGCCTATCCTAGTTCCTTAATGGGAATGATGGCCTTATTACGTCAAATGTATTTTGATTTAGACTGGTACAAAAAAGGAAATGCGACAAATAAAGATTTATCATTAGAAGCATTGTCTAATAATGAAAAATTAATACAAATATTTGCTTCAGAAGATAAATTGAATAGTCTAAGAGCTTCTAAAATAGCAAAAGAATTTGGTTTAAATTACGTTCTGAAAGGAAACGGAAATGAATTTGAAAGAATTCAAGAAATCAAAAAAACGAATGCTAAATTTATCATTCCAATCGATTTCCCTGCAGCTTATGATGTTTCAGATCCAAATCAAGCCGATCAAATGGAATTGAAAGATTTGCGTTTCTGGAATCAAGCACCAACTAACCTAAAAATACTTTCGGATAATGGTATTGTATTCGCTTTAACTACGGATAAGTTAAAGAAAATAGAAGATTTTAGAACCAATCTTTTGAAAGCCATTAAATATGGTTTTGACAAAACAAAAGCACTTGAAGCCTTAACTACAATCCCTGCCGCTATTTTGGGGAAAAGTAACGAAATAGGAACTTTAAAAACAGGTAGTTTAGCAAATTTTGTAATTACATCTGGCGAAATTTTCGATGAGAAAACCACGCTATACGAAAACTGGGTTCAAGGAAATAAATTCGTAGTTAATGACATGACTACTAAAGATATTCGTGGTAATTATGATTTAACTATTGATAATGAGAAATTTAAATGGAAAATAGATGGAGAAATTGCTGCACCAAAATCAGAAATAACCACTACAGATTCTAAAAAAATCAAATCAAAACTTACGATGTCTAATAATTGGCTTTCAACGGTTGTAAAACCTAATGACACGTTAAAAACCAATTTTACAAGGCTTATTGGATATGTTGAAAACACACAAGATCTTTCTGGGAAAGCAGTTTTATTTAACGGTACAGAAGTAAAATGGACTGCCACAAAAACAGCTCCTTTTGTAAAAACAGCAGATTCAACAAAAGTAGAAAAGAACAATAGACTTATGCCTATTACTTTTCCTAATGTTGCCTATGGTAATTTAGAGAAACCACAAGCTCAGACTTTACTTTTTAAAAACGCTACTGTTTGGACGAATGAAAAAGAAGGTATTCTAGAAGAAACAGATGTGTTAATTAAAAACGGAAAAATTGCCTCTATCGGAAAAAACATTTCGGATGCTTCAGCAACTATTATAGATGCAAAAGGAAAGCATTTAACAAGTGGAATTATTGACGAACATTCTCACATTGCTATTTCTAATGGAGTAAATGAAGGCGGACACAACTCAAGTGCGGAAGTAACTATTCAAGACGTTGTAAACTCAGAAGATATTAATATTTACAGAGATCTAGCAGGAGGAGTAACCATTTCTCAATTATTACACGGTTCAGCAAATCCTATTGGTGGACGCTCAGCAATTGTAAAATGGAAATGGGGCGCATCGGCTGAAGAAATGCTTTATAAAGACCAACCCGGATTTATCAAATTTGCTTTAGGAGAAAATGTAAAACAAGCCAATTGGGGAATTACAAATCCAACTCGTTTCCCTCAAACCAGAATGGGAGTCGAACAAGTTTTTACAGATTATTTTCAACGTGCAAAAGAATATGATTTAGCTTGGAAAAAATACAATTCAAGCGGTAAAAAAGGAAAAGAAAAAGCACCAAGAGTAGATTTAGAATTACAAACCTTAGCCGAAATATTAAATAAGGAGCGTTTTATTACTTGTCACTCTTATGTACAATCAGAAATCTTGATGTTAATGAATGTAGCAGATAAATTTAACTTTAAAGTAAACACTTTTACGCACATTTTAGAAGGTTACAAAGTTGCGGATAAAATGAAAGAACACGGCGTGGGAGCTTCGACCTTCTCGGATTGGTGGGCTTATAAGTTTGAAGTAAACGATGCAATTCCTTTTAATGGACCTATTATGCACAATGCTGGAATTGTAGTAGCATACAACTCTGATGATGCTGAGATGTCAAGAAGATTGAACCAAGAAGCTGCCAAAGCAGTTAAATATGGTAATATTTCTGAAGAAGATGCTTGGAAATTTGTAACATTAAATCCAGCAAAATTATTGCACATCGACAATAAAGTAGGAAGTATAAAAGTAGGTAAAGATGCCGATGTTGTATTATGGAATAATAATCCGCTATCTATTTATGCAAAAGCTGAAAAAACCTTAATTGAAGGTGTTGTTTATTATGATAGTAAGAAAGATGAAGAAAATAGAATTGCTATTGCAAAAGAACGAAACGAATTAATTGGTCAGTTGCTACAAGAAAAGAACAAAGGAATGACTACTCAACAACCTAAAAAAACAGAAAAAGTAGCCTATCATTGTGATACTATGGAAGAGTAAATACTGAATTAAAATTTTAGTTTTTGTCTTTACACCAGATGCAACTGAATTGAAATCTTACTAAAGCTTTAAAATTATTGAAGCAATAATAAAAAACAAATATGATGAATAAAAAAATATATCTTTTACTATTGGTATTTAGCATATCAATACTGACAAAAGCGCAACAAACTCCTGCTGCAGCACAATCAAAATCAGTTTTGATTATGAATGCTACAGCCCATTTAGGAAATGGCAAAGTTATAGAAAATAGCGCTATAGGATTTGTGGATGGAAAAATAAACTTAGTTGCCGATGCTACCTTAATTCGTTTAGCTAAAGATGCTTACGACATTACAATTGATGCGGGTGGAAAACACATTTATCCAGGATTTATCGCACCAAATTCCACATTAGGTTTGGTTGAAATTGATGCCGTAAAATCATCTGATGACGAAGGAGAAATTGGTGAAATGAAGCCACACATTAGAAGTATTATTGCTTATACAGCAGATTCTAAAGTAATAGAGACAGTAAGACCAAACGGCATTTTGATGGCACAAATAACACCTCGCGAAGGAAGAATTTCTGGTACCTCATCAATAGTTCAATTGGATGCCTGGAACTGGAAAGATGCTTTGATAAAAGAAAATGACGGGATTCACTTGAATTTTCCTGCTACATTTAAAAGAAGTGGATCTTGGTTTGAACCAGGAGGAATTGAAGCAAATAAAGATTATAGTAAGCAAATTGCTGAATTAGCCTCTTTTCTGGCTGATGCTAAAGCGTATTTAGGGGCTAGTTCTAAAGAAAGAAATTTAGTCCTTGAAGCTACCAAAGGATTATTTGACGGAAGTCAAACACTATTCATTAATGCGAATGATGAAAAGCAAATCACAGATGCGGTTCAATTTTCTAAAGAAAACGGCATTAAAAAAATGGTTATAGTTGGAGGTTATGAAGCCTACAAGGTTGGTGAGCTATTACAAAAAAACAATGTAGGTGTTTTTCTTAGACGAGTACATGAAATGCCAGAAAATGATGATGATGATATAGATTTGCCTTTTAAAGCTGCTAAATTATTGACCGATAAAGGCGTTGTAGTAGGTTTAGAAAATAGTGGATCTCACGAAAGAATGAATACAAGAAACTTACCTTTCTTAGCCGGAACTTGCGCAGCTTATGGACTTGATAAAGAGGAAGCATTAAAATTAATTACTTCAAATACGGCTAAATTACTTGGAATTGATGCGCAATGTGGTACCTTAGAGCAAGGAAAAGATGCAACATTATTCATTTCTGAAGGAGACGCACTAGATATGAGAACTAACAAATTGACAAATGCCTTTATTCAAGGTAGAATGATTAGTTTAGAAACGCATCAAACAAAGTTGAACGACAGGTACAAAACAAAATACAATCAAAAATAAACGAAAATAATGGGACTATTTAATGCCATAATGGGCAATGCTTCTGAAGTTACTATTGATAATGTTGCTAAAGAATTTGAACCACTTTTAATAGATGGTGAAACAATAGAAAAGGCTTACAAGCTTATAAGAGACATGTTCCTTTTTACTAATAAAAGATTAATTCTTGCTGAGAAACAATTAGTTGGAACTAAAGTAGAATACATGACAATTCCGTATTCGAGTATAAAGAAATTTTCAAAAGAAAGTGCTGGAATATTAGACATGGATGCCGAACTGAAAATTTGGTTAAATCATGATAATGCTCCAATTATCAAACAGTTCGGAAAAAGTGAAAATAATATTAATGAAGTTTATAAAATATTAAGTCAACACACTTTAAAATAAAATTACAAACTAATATTAAAAAAGCACCAATTGTACTCTTTTACAATTGGTGCTTTTTTTGATTTCAACTCAACTAAAATTTATTTTAAAACAGTAAACTCAATTTTTGAATCATTATAAATTCTATGCGTTTGCTTTTGGAAATCTTCTGGCTTAGCGTAAAAAATATTATCAACAAAAGTCTGCGGATTCAAATCGATCAAAGGAAACCAAGTGCTTTGAACTTGAATCTGTATTTTATGCCCTTTTTTGAAAGTATGAAAAACATCTTGTAATTTGATATTTACGGCCGTTTTCTCATTGGCTACAAAAGGCTCCGGTTTTGAAAAACTATTTCTAAATCGGCCTCTCATTACTTCACTTCTAACCATCATGTGGTAATTACTCATTTTTAAATAAGGTGCAATTTCCTTTGTTTCTGGTTCATCATTAGGAAAAACATCAATTACCTTAACGATCCAATCTGCATCTGTTCCTGTCGTAGCTACTTGAAGTTTCGCTAAAATGGCACCAGCTAAAGTAGTATCATCAGTTAGCACTTCGGTTTCAAACACCACTACATCCGGTCGTCTAGCAGCAAAACGTTGATCATCCGTCATATATTTTCTTGGTGTCATGCCTTGTTGTTTGATATCCTCAGAGTAAGGAACTGGCTTTTTAGGATCACTAACAAACTCTTCAAAAGCTATATTTCTTTTGGCCATAGTTGTCAACTTATTTTCTTGCAAAAAGAAATCCTGTTTCACTGTATTTTTTGGAGGCCAAGCATCAAATGTTTTCCAATCTTTTATACCTGAATCAAAAACATAAGCTTCAGGCAATTTGTTTTCTCCTTTACCATTATTTTTTAAGAAGTGACGGAAGAAATTAGCTTCAATATTTTTCTGATAAAATCCAGAAATACTATCTCCAAAATTAATATTACCAATCACTTGTTTTGGAGAGTTTCTAGCCCAATCACCATGACTCCAAGGTCCCATAACGATTGTATTGTAATTTTTACTATTCTTTTCAATTGTAGAATAAGTATTTAATGGTCCGTACAAATCTTCTGCATCAAACCAACCTCCTACAGTCATTACAGCTGGCTTTATATCTTTTAAATGTTGTAAAATACCGCGTTTTTGCCAGAAATCATCATAACTTGAATGCTCTTTTAATTGCTGCCAAAATTCGTTATCTTTTCCATAAAATTTGTCTAGATTAGATAATGAACCCGCATCTAAAAAAAACTGATAATCATCATTAGTTCCTATTTCAGGAAATTTAAACCATGAATCTGTAGTACGCTTTGTTTTTTGCGGACCAAATAATGGTGTTACTTTCCAATAACTCAAAAGATAAGCACCATTATGATGAAAATCATCAAAAAAGAAATCTGAAATACAAGCTTGTGGAGAAACTGCTTTTAAAGCGGGGTGATTACTTAACAATGAATAAGTAGCATAAAATCCTGGATATGAAATTCCCCAAGTTCCAACATTTCCGTTATTGTTAGACACATTTTTTACCAACCAATCGATGGTGTCATAAGTATCTGATGCTTCATCAATAGCCGTTTTTCCTTTTTTATTGGGAACAAAAGCGCGCATATTATCATATAAACCATCACTCATATACCTTCCGCGAACATCTTGATATACTACAATGTAGCCCTCTTTCATCATGGTTTCGCTTGGAGAAATACTTCTCTTTAGCTGACCTTCGCCATAAG
This sequence comes from Flavobacterium sp. GP15, assembly GCF_014281985.1. Classification (NCBI taxonomy): domain Bacteria; kingdom Pseudomonadati; phylum Bacteroidota; class Flavobacteriia; order Flavobacteriales; family Flavobacteriaceae; genus Flavobacterium; species Flavobacterium sp. GP15. The sequence goes on along the minus strand of NZ_JACFTC010000009.1, from coordinate 35,477 downwards.
GACCCGAATTATAAGGCGTTCTTTGCATAATAATTGGATACTTTTTAGTAACGTCTTTTGGCGAGTATATTGCAGTAAATAATTCTACGCCATCACGCATTTTGATGTGTACTTCTTTTTTAGTGTAATTATCAGCAACATACGTGCTGGCATTACTTTGAGCGAAAATAAACACACTAAAAAAAAGTACGCTTATAGTTAATAGTTTTTTCATAAATTTTTTTGAATTTAAATAGTTTTTAAAGATAAATAAACTGTTTCAATATTCTGTGATCACTTTAGATTTTTTAAAATTATGAATTACAATTTCACACAAAAAAAGCACTATACAAATTTATTAAGACTTCGTTTTAGAATAAAGCACTACTCGGTTAAAGACTAATTTTAAGCTAAATATCCATTTTTATTACCAAATTGAAATAATTCATTAATTTTTTCATAAATGAATAACATTATCAAATTAAAAACAATAAAAAAACACGTAAACAACTAACTATAAATACTTTAAAACCTTTAATAATTTTTAATTTTTATATCAAATTAAACAAATAAAACATTTGTTCAGATTCAGAAAAACACACTAAAGCCATTTTATAGCTCATAAAGCGGATTTTTATCTTATCTTTGTGAAATACCTAATTATGTTTTGCAGTTTATTTAAGTTCTTTTTTAAAACTTTCAACTCAAAACTAAGATTTTATTTTTCAGACAAAACACTGAATAAATCTTAACTATTTTTTGCAGATTTTCTGCATCTTTTGCCTTTAGAAAAATTCTAATTACAGGCTAATAAATAATCAAAATTAAGTTTTACTAAATGGCTTTCATTTACTGAAAGTCAGCGAATAAGTATTGCTTATAATTTAATATTAAATTATATAAAATGGAATTCAAGCAAATTAATAATACCACTGGAGAAAATACAATCTATTCGAATAAAACCATTGCTCAGTTTCTATGCACCCATTTAGAACAGTACGGAGATACTATCGAGGATATTACAAAATGTATAGATTATGTAATGAACCCTAATAAAGGGGGAAATATTGTGGTTGGAATTGATGATCAAAAAATTGTAGGTGTTGTGATCCTAAACAATACTGGAATGAAGGATTTTATTCCTGAAAATATTTTAGTTTATATCGCTGTAGATAATTCACAGCGTGGAAAAGGATACGGAAAGCAATTAATGCAAAAAGCCATATCTATTGCTGAAGGGAATATTGCTCTTCATGTAGAATCTGATAATCCCGCTAAAAAATTATACGAAAGTTTAGGATTTACTAATAAATACCTAGAAATGAGATTGATTAAATAAATCAAAATGGAAAATTTAAGCGCACTTACAATTTTACGTAAAGAACTACATCAAAATCCAGAGGTATCAGGAAACGAATTTAATACAGCCAAACGTATTGTTTCCTTTTTACAAAAGTATCCTCCGGATGAGATTATTACAGCAGTTGGAAAAACGGGCATTATTGCAACCTATAATGGTAAGAAAAAAGGTAAAACGGTACTTTTTAGAGCGGAACTAGATGCTTTACCCATAGAGGAAACCAATCTGTTTGAGCATAAATCTTTAAATAAAGGAGTTTCTCATAAATGCGGACATGATGGCCATAGTGCAATTTTATGTGGTTTAGCTCAAAAACTACATGCTGAAAATCCTGAATTTGGAACTGTTATTCTAGTATTTCAACCAGCGGAAGAAGATGGTAGTGGTGCAAAAAAAGTGGTAGAAGATAATCGTTTTCAAAATATAAAACCAGATTATGCTTTTGCTCTTCATAATTTACCAGGTTTTAAAATGCATCAAATCATCGTTAAAGATCATATATTCTCTTGCGCAGTCAATAGTATAATTATAAAGTTAAAAGGAAAAACAGCTCATGCAGGTGAACCTGAAAAAGGGTTCAATCCAGCTATGGCTATTGCAACTATTATTACTGAATTTAATGCTTTAATTCAAAGTGATATTGCTAAGAACAATTACTGTTTGATTACCCCAATTTATAGTAAATTAGGTAAAAAAGCATATGGCGTTTCTGCAGGTATGGGAGAAATTCATTTTACAATACGAAGTGACAGTAATTTAGAAATGACAAACATTGAAACTACCTTAGAAAATTTAGCCAAATCAATTGCTAAAAAAAATAATTTAAAATGTAAAGTCAAATGGACTCAAAGTTTTAAGGCGAATAGAAATAACATAGAGGCTGTAGAATTAATTAGAAGAGCTGCTAAATACAATTCATTAGACATACTAGAAAAAGAATATCCTTTTACATGGGGAGAAGATTTTGGTTTGTTCACAGAACACTATTCTGGTGCCATGTTTGGAATTGGATCTGGAATTAATACTCCTGCCCTACACAACCCTGATTATGATTTTCCAGATGAAATTATACAAACTGGAGTCAATATGTTTCATCAAATAAGCAAACAAATTACTGATGCATACTAATTCAATTATAGAACTTAGTGAAACGGCGTATCAAAAAAACGTCGATTTTTTAAAAACCACTTTTGGTAAAAAAGTAATCGTTTCCTCTGTGGTAAAAGGAAATGCTTATGGCCATGGTATAGCAGAGTTTACAAGTATGGCTTATAACTGTGGAATTAATCACTTTTCAGTTTTTGATGTGCAAGAAGCAAAAGCAGTCAAAGAAGTATTGGAAGATAAGGTTACTGTAATGGTTATGGGTTTAGTGAATGATGAAGACATGCAATGGGTTATTGAAAATAATGTTGAATTCTTTGTTTTTGATAAAAGCCGACTCAATCAAGCAATAAAAATTTCAAAAAAAAGCAATAAAAAAGCAATATTACATATTGAAGTCGAAACAGGAATGAATCATACTGGTTTTGATAAAAAAGATCTAAATGCAGTAATTTCGATAGTAAAAAAAGAAATACAACATCTTTATTTAAAAGGACTTTGTACGCACTACGCTGGTGCCGAAAGCGTCGCTAACTATTACAGAGTTGATAATCAAATTAAGAAATTTGAAGAGATATATGAGTTGTTTTGTAAAAATGACTTAAAGCCAGAGATGAGACATTCTGCTTGTTCTGCTGCTTCAATTATGTTTCCTCAAACTAGAATGGATTTAGTTAGAATTGGAATAATGCAATACGGTATGTGGCCGAGTCCAGAAGTATTTGTAACCTATTTGCAAGCTAAAAAAAATAAAATTGATCCTTTGCAACGAGTAATCAGTTGGAAAAGTAAAATTATGAGTGTAAAGAATGTACAAACAGGTGATTTTATAGGATATGGAACCAGCTTCATGGCCAAACGAAACATGAAAATTGCAGTAGTACCTATTGGTTATTGTCACGGATATAGTCGATCTTTAAGTAATCAAGGTCGTGTGCTAATACACGGGCAGCGGTGTACTGTTGTAGGATCTGTGAATATGAATATGATGACAGTAGATGTAACCGATGTTGATATTGCTAAAAAAGAAGATGAAGTAGTATTGATTGGCACTCAAAAAACACTGGCAGTCTCAGTTGCTTCATTCAGTGATTTTAGCAACCAACTTAACTATGAATTATTAACACGGATTTCAACAGCAATCCCACGAAAAATTAAACAATAATGGCCTTTATAAAATTATATAGAAAAAAACTAGAAGAAAATTACGCTTTTCTTGACAACACTTTTAAATCCAGAAACATAGAATGGGGTGTCGTTTCAAAACTGTTATGTGGTAATAAAATTTACTTAAAGGAAATCATCGCTTTAGGTGTACGCGAAATTCATGACTCTAGAGTTAGCAATTTAAGAAAAATTAAAGCACTTGATCCTGAAATTCAAACGGTTTACATCAAACCTCCCGCAAAGAGAAGCATAGAAAGTATTGTACGTTATGCAGACATCAGTTTTAATACTGAAATATACACCATACAATTACTTTCTGATGAAGCTGTGAGACAAAATAAGATTCACAAAATCATCATAATGATAGAGATGGGCGATTTGCGTGAAGGTGTTATGGGCGAAGAATTAATTGCTTTTTATGGTACAATTTTGAAGATGCCTAGTATTGAAATTTCAGGAATTGGAACTAATTTAAATTGCCTAAGTGGAGTTATGCCAACACAAGACAAACTAATTCAGTTGAGTTTATACAAACAATTAATTGAAGCTAAATTTGATATTAGCATTCCGTTTGTCTCTGGTGGAACTTCCGTTGCCATTCCGTTAATACTTAAAAATGCAAATCCGATGGCTGTAAATCATTTCCGAATAGGAGAAGCACTCTTTTTTGGTAAAGATTTATTTACTGGTGACACAATTGAAGGAATGCATAATGATGTTTTCAAATTATTTGCAGAGATCATAGAAATTACGGAAAAACCCAATACACCAACAGGAGAATTAGGCGAAAACGTAGCAGGAAATTCCTTTTCTATGAATGATGTAGAAGATTTGGGAATAACTTCTTTACGAGCCATTTTAGACATTGGATTATTAGATATGCAACCCCAATATATAGAATCTGATGACGCTGATATTACTATTGTAGATGCGAGTTCGGATATGTTAGTAATAGATATTTCTAATTCTAAAAAGAACTATAAAATTGGAGACCTTGTAGCTTTTAAAATAAGATATATGGGTGCATTATATCTTTTGAATTCGGATTATATAGAAAAAACAATAGAATAGAAAAGTTCGATATTGATTTCCTTTATTACCTCAAAAAAAATGCGCTAAATTCCATCATAAATATATGGAGCTTAGCGCAATTCTTTTATAAAATAAAATCTAGAAGTTTTTTTATTTGGTCTTTTTATAACGATCAATTCCTTCTCTTAACCATCCTTTGTAAGCGTTGATATCCGAATTATAACTTTCTGGCTTATCAGACAGCATATTGCCGTCATTGTCTAAAATAATATAATACGGTTGTGCATTTGCTTTGAACTTTGTGATTTGAAAATCACTCCATTTATTCCCTACACTTGTAATTTCTTTCCCCGTTTCTTTAGAAACATATTGCTCGTTTTGAGGCAATTCTTTTTTATCATCAACATACAAAGAAATCAATACCACTTCACCTTGTAATATTTTAAGAATATTAGTATCCGACCAAACGTAGTCTTCCATTTTTCTACAATTTACACAAGCATAACCTGTAAAATCTAATAAAATAGGTTTGTTTACCGATTTTGCATAAGCGACTCCTTTGTCGTAATCATCAAAAGCTATTAAATCATGTGGTCCTAAATGTGCTCCATCAGGTAAAACTTGTGTTGATGCATTTGATCCTCCTTTTGAACCAGAAACGCCATAAGGGCTTTCGCTATAGGTCATTGGTGGTGGAAAACCAGAAATCACTTTTAAAGGTGCTCCCCAAAGACCCGGAATTAAATAGATTGTAAAAGCAAGAACTACTAAACCAAATGATAATCTACCCACCGAAATGTGTGTCATTGGACTATCATGAGGTAATGTAATTTTTCCGAATAAATAAAATGCCAATGTTCCAAATATTGCAATCCAAATGGCTAGAAAAACTTCTCTTTCTAAGAAATGCATTTGTAATACTAAATCCGCATTAGATAAAAATTTGAATGCCAAAGCCAATTCTAAAAATCCTAATACAACTTTAACGGTATTCAACCACCCACCCGATTTTGGCAATGAGTTTAACCAACCAGGGAACATAGCAAATAACATAAACGGTAAAGCTAAAGCTAATGAAAATCCAAACATACCAATAATTGGTGCAATTCCGCCTTTAGAAGCAGCTTCAACTAAAAGTGTTCCTACGATTGGGCCAGTACAAGAGAAAGATACAATTGCTAGCGCTAAAGCCATAAATAAAATACCGATCATTCCTCCTCTATCGGCTTGACTATCTACTTTATTTGCCCAAGAATTTGGCAACATTATTTCGAAAGCTCCCAAAAAGGAAGCCGCAAAAGTTACTAATATGATAAAGAAAATGATGTTAAACCAAACATTAGTAGACAGAGCATTTAGCGCATCAGCACCAAAAATACCAGTTACTACCAATCCTAATATTAAATATATCGCTATAATCGAAATTCCGTAAATAATAGCATTGCGAATTCCTTTTGCTTTTGTTTTACTTTGTTTTGTAAAAAAACTAACGGTCATCGGAATCATCGGAAATACACAAGGAGTAAGCAATGCAGCAAATCCAGATAGAAAAGCAATAAAGAAAATAGACCACAATCCTCTTTTCTCTGCGGGTTTATTATCATGCGGAACTACTTTTTCTGGTGCAACAGTATTCGTAGTTACTTCAGGCGAAGCTGATGTAGCCGCTGTAGTTGTTGTATCTACTTTTGCAGCTTCAATATCAACTGGAAGTACTGTTTCTGAAGTCGCAATTGCTGAAGCTGGGATTTTGAACGTGAAGTTTTTTTCTATATTAATACAAACCTCTTTACAAACTTGGTAATTAAAATCGACTTTAACTTCAGTTAGTTTTGGGTTAGTAATTGAAATTTCTTGTCGCACTTGACCTTTCTTTTCAAAAAAGGTTTCGTTAACTTCAAATATATCATTATAAGCAGTCCTCGTTTTGCTTTCTATTGCTTTACCTACTAAATTAAAATTTCCTTTTTGATTTTTAAAAGTAATCTCTAAAGGAAGTGGTCCACCGTCTGGAGTAGTTTGTGAATACAAATGCCAATCGTTTTCTATAACGGCATCAAATATTAAAATATAATTCGTTTCTGATTTTTTTTCAATTTTAGTAGTCCATTTGGCTGGATCTAAAATCTGAGAATTTCCTTTGGCAAAAGCCAAAAAAGCGATAAGTATAAATAATAATTTCTTCATTAGTCTAATTGTATTTTAAGTATATTCTTTGTTGTATTATCAATTTTAAAGCGTTCATCTTGACGAAAACCTATTATCCAAACGATAGTATTATTGGAACATAAAAGCCAAGTATTTTCTTTTTCTAGCAATGATAATTTTTCATCTTTAAAAAACTTACTTATCTTTTTTGATTTTCCATTCATACCTAAAGGTTGAAATTGATCTCCTTCGTTCCAACGACGTAAAACCAATGGATACTCTAATTTATCAGAATCGACAAATATAGTTGTATTTGAAGCGATACTAATATCGGTTGCTACCGAAAAGGAAATATTTAAGGGAATATTAACTTCTTTTTGATCTTGATTGATAAAATATTCCTGTTTTTCATTTGAAAAATCCAAAGGACTCAAGATTAAACTTTCTCTATCTTTTAGCAATCGATAATTAGCCGATAGCACAAATTTACCGGATTGACTTTCTACTAAATCATAAATATCATTCCATGCTGTAAATCCAAATTCATTTAACCATTGGTACAAATACGATTTGTAATTGGGTAATTTCATTAATTTTTTTAAATCAAAACTAATATTTTCATCTTGTTGAACTGCCACTTGTTGGTAAATCATAATAGCAGCATCATCTACCATATCTTGGGCTTCCTGCAAATAACTTTGTGTTTTATGAAAGGACAATAAAAAATTAGGATTTAATTCCTTTAACAGCGGAACAAGATGGTGTCGAATTTTATTTCGAACATATTTATCAGAAGCGTTACTGCTATCTTCTCTCCATTTAATAGCATTTAGTCGCGCATATTCTTCTAAATCGTGTTGAGTAAAGGCCAAAAGCGGACGAACTACATTTTCATTTTGTTCTGGAATACCCGTTAATCCATCTAAACCCGTACCGCGAGATAAATTAATCAGAAAGGTTTCTAGATTATCATCTGCGTGATGTGCTGTTACAATATAATCGTAATTTTCTGTTTCCAGTAATTCATAAAACCAATTGTATCGCAATTCTCGAGCGGCCACTTGTGTAGAAAGTTTGTAATCGGCTGCAAAAGCTTTCGTATCGAATTGAGTAATATATACCGGAATACCATTTGCATCAGCGTAATCCTGAATGAATTTTTGATCCTCAAAACTCTCTACGCCACGCAATTGAAAATTACAGTGTGCAATACCTATTTTATAATCCAATTGCTCCAATAAATGCAACATAACCATGCTATCTATTCCGCCACTTGTAGCAAGAAGCAACTTTTTATTACTTAAAAACTTAAATCTATCTAGCAGATGATTTTGGAACTTTTGTAGCATTTTCAAATTTAATTAATTCGTATTTATAGATTCCATTACCTCACGCATTGCTTTTGCTTTAAGCAAACATTCCTCATATTCTTTTTCAGGAACAGACTGCGAAGTAATCGCACTACCTACTGAAAAAGACACATATTTTTTTTCTTGATTGTACAAAATACTGCGAATAACCACATTGAAATCGAAGTCGCCACTTGGCGTGAAATAACCTACCGCTCCACTGTACAAACCTCGTTTTGTTTCTTCGAGTTCTTCAATAATTTTCATGGCTTCTATCTTGGGTGCTCCTGTCATACTTCCCATTGGAAAACTAGTTTTAATTACATCGATAGCAGCATATTGCGCATCTAATTTTGAAGTAATCGTAGTAATCATTTGGTGTACCTGCAAGAAAGAATAAATACCACACAACTCTTTTACCTCAACGCTTCCTTTTTGTGCCGTTTTAGATAAATCATTCCGCACAAGATCAGTAATCATGATATTTTCTGAGCGTTCTTTAGGATCTAAAGCCAAATCATTTTTTGATTTTTCATCGGCTATTGGATCTAAAAAACGTTTTGAGGTTCCTTTTATAGGTTGCGAAATTATATTTTCGCCCTCTTTTCTTAAATAACGTTCTGGTGTTGCAGAAAGTAAAAAATGCTTGTTATTTTTAAAAAAAACAGCCAATGGTGGTTGTGATATGGCATTTAGTGTACTAAACTTTTCAAATGGATTAATCATTGCATTATCGGCAAAGAATTCCATGCAAAAATTAGCTTCGTAAATATCTCCACGATGAATGTGCTCAAGCACTTTTGTGACTTTTTCGAGATAATTCTCTTTAGAAATTCGTTGTTGAATACTTATTTTTGATGCTAATTCTTCTCGAGCAATTTCAGTTTCTGTTATTTCTTTAAAATCTGTTTCTACCTCATCATCACAGCAATTTAGGTATTGTATTTCTACTTGATTTCCTTTAAGTAAAAACAACTTCTTAGGTTGAAAGAAAAACAAATCAGGAAAATCTAATCCATCAAAGTTTCTGGAAATTAAAGACTCGGTATTATTTTTTAAATCATACGATAAATACCCAAAAAGCCAATCTCTGGTTGTTTGCTGATATTGTTTTAAATCTTCGAAAGCATTATGATAATCGGTTTTTATAGAAGTAAATGCATCCAAAGCAACCAGACAATCATAACTAGAATAGTCTTGTGGATAATCATTGCTATCCAAATAAATGATTTCTCGAAATTGTTGCGACCAAAATAAAAGCTGTTGCTTAAACAATTTTGGATTTTGGATAGACTTATGGATTAAAGTTCTCAAAAATAGCTGTGTTTAAAATTCAAAAATACAATAAAAAAAAACCTCCAATAATAGATTTCGCAATTAGGTTCGTGTATTTTTGATAAATCAATTAAAAAGGTTCTTATTCAACAGTTTTGAAAATTACTTTTTATTAAATATTATCAATCACTTCTTTCATTAATTGAACACTTTTCAATTTATAATCATGGTTATAAATGGGGCTTGTAATCATTAATTCATCTACTTGAGTGTAATTTATAAATTGTTTCAGCTCTGCCTCCACTTTATTTTTACTTCCTATAAACGAACAAGCTGTCATTTGGTTGACATGAAAATGCTCTTCCTCAGACATAATTCCATCTAAAGTATTTACTGGTGGTTGCAATGGTTTTCTGTCATTGCGAATTAAATTTAGAAACATTTGAGTTAAACTCGTAGACAAACGCGCAGCCTCTTCATCAGTATCCGCAACAACTGCATTAATGCAAGCCATCGTTTTAGGTTGTTCTAAATATTTTGAAGGTTCAAAATTATCACGATAAAACTGGAATGCTTGATGCATTTGCTTAGGAGCAAAATGCCCTGCAAAAGCATACGGCAAACCTTTGGATGCAGCCAAAGCCGCACTATCCATGCTAGAACCTAGAATCCAAATCGGAACATTAGTGCCTTCTGCAGGAAAGGCTCTCACATTAGCGTCAGCATTATCCTCTGAGAAAAATTCCTGAAGCGCTGCAACATTTTGAGGAAAGCGCTGTGATTGCTCATAAAAATCTTTCCTAATGGCTTGTGCAGTCAATCCATCGGTTCCAGGAGCTCTCCCTAAACCTAAGTCGATGCGATTGGGATATAAAATTTCTAAAGTTCCAAATTGTTCAGCAATAATTAAAGGTGCGTGGTTGGGTAACATAATCCCACCGGAACCCACTCGAATGTTTTTAGTTTGACCGGCAATGTAACCAATAAGAATTACAGTTGCAGTACTGGCCACATGAGCCATATTGTGGTGCTCCGCCAACCAAAATCTTTTGTATCCGAGTTCATCTGCAAGTTGTGCAAGTGCTTTTGTTTTTTCAAAGGTTTCTTTAGCGTTACTATCTTGTGTAATAATGGCTAACTCTAGTATAGAAATTGGTATATTCTTTTTCATAAATTGCTATTTAATGGTTCTGTGCGTAACCTATAATCTATTTACTATTTTAAGTAATAAATCAATACTGAAGTTATGCATTTCTTTCCCATTTTAAAATGGAGTACAAAATTAAGCTTTTCGTTTCAGCCCAAAAATTATCAGATGTTAAGAGATTTGTAATGTTTAGGAATTGAATTATTAACTACATTTAAACCCATAAAAAAACCTGCAACTTTTGAGTGCAGGTTTGCTATTTTATTTTTATAAAATCTTATTTACCATCTACATAATCTTGTAAATAACTAAATCTAGGTGTTAGTTTTCCTTTCTCAGTAACTTTGGCTCTGCTTAAAATACCATCTTTATCATCATTAAAAAAAGCAGGAATAACGTGCTCAAGAAACATTTCCCCAAATCCTTCACTAGCATCTTTTGGTAATTCACATGGCAAATTATCTACCGCCATCACTACAATTGCCGCTGGATGAAAAACATCAACCTCTTTATTCTCATCTGGAAGATAACCATACAAAGGTTCAGCGATTGTTGATGATCTTAAAGTACAAGCAATTGGACCATTAACATCACAAGAAATATCTGCAACTACTTTTATTTTACAATCATTTGCTTTTAGCATTTCTCGCGTAAGTATCACAGGCGCATCATTGCCATAAAAATGTCCGGTAAGATATATATCAGATACTTTTGTGAATCTTTCGAAATCTGAAATATATTCTGTGGGATTTTGATAAAAATCTGTAAAGTCTAAAACTTGCCCATCCTTGCGTTTATTATAATCTAAAACGTCAATTTGAGTATAAACTGCTTGTGTGTAGTTTTTTGTTAAGTAATTCTCAACAGAAACTTCTTTGATTTTTATAGCGTCTAAAACTTCTTTTGCACCATTTCCGACTTTTCCAGTACCAGTAATTACAAATTTTAAAGGAGGTAGAATTACTCGTTTTAAATGACTAATAAGTGCTTCTTTACCAGCAAGTGTTTCAGCTTTTGGCAATTTAAATAATTCAAATTTTATTCCAAAAGCTCTGATTCCATTATAAGCGCCTACTATTCCTGCATATCTTCCAAAACCGATTAACCTACGATTTTCTGCATCTACTATTGTTTCATAATCATACAAATCGATATTTTTTTCTAAAATAGCTTGCAATAATTTTCTATTGTAAGGCTGTTTCTTAATCGTGTGTGAAAAGAAGAAATACGATTTATTTGGAATTAAATTTTCAACAGGAACTTCCTTTACCCCAAATAAGATATCGCAATCACTAACATCATCAGTCATTTCAATACCTAATTTTTCATACTCAGCATCTTCAAAAATTCTAATATCAGAACGTTCCACTGTTGCAGATAAACTTGGATAGTTTTGCTTTAAAAGCGTTAACTCATTAGGTGAAAATATAACTCTTCTGTCCGGTGGACTTTTTCTTTCTTTTAGAATTCCGAATTTCATAAACATTTAAGGCTTTAAAATTAACTAAATATAACTTTACAGTAAACATTTGTTACAAATATAACAATTTAAAGTAAATTGAATTTATTTTTCAAATAAAATTAGTGGTTTGTAAATTACTATCGACTGATGTACAAAATGATACAAAAATAACGTTTGATATTTACTAATAAAATAGTGTTAAGGTTTAAAAAAACAATGAATCAAAAGACATTGATTCTATATATTTGCCTTTCTAGCACTACAGAAATGAATTTTATAAAAAAAACAAATATACTACATATATCCTTGCTCTTTTTGGTTTTAAGTTCTTGCGCCCAAGAGAAAAAGAAAGTTGAGTTAAGTGATGGAGAACTTCCTAAGAGTACCATGCCTAAAATGAAGCCTTTAACGGAAGCTGAAGATAAACTCACTCCAGAATACATTACTTTAAAAAAACAAGAAATAGACTCTTTCTATAACAAGAATTGGCCAAACAATAGTGCCAATGGAAGTTTTTTAGTAGCTAAAAATGGTCAAATTATTTATGAAAAATATGAAGGTTTTGCTAATTTTAGAGACAAAACATTAATTACTAAATCAACACCATTACACCTGGCGTCTGTTAGTAAGGTAATTACTGCAGCTGCAGTTTTAAAATTAATTAATGCAAAAAAAATAGAATTAGATCAAAAAGTAAATACCATATTAAAAGAATTTCCTTATCCAGAAGTAACGATCAAAACACTATTAAATCACAGAAGTGGAATGCGCAATTACGCCTATTTTACAGACAGAGATAAAACGGTTTGGGATAGACACAATATATTGACAAATCAAGATATCTTAACCATTATGGCTACTAAAAATATTGGCCTTGAGTTTAAAACAGATACTCGTTTTAGTTATTGTAATACCAACTATGCCATGTTGGCTTTAATTATAGAAAAAATCACCAAGCTTTCGTACGAAAAGGCTATGAATCAAATAATTTTTGAGCCATTACATATGAAGAATACTTATGTATTTGATTATGCAAGAGACAAAGATTCAGCTGTTACCTCATACAAAGGCAACAAAGTAGAAATAGGGAAAGATTATTTAGATGCTGTTTATGGAGATAAAAACATCTACTCTACACCAAGAGATTTATTAAAGTTTGATAGAGCAAGAAATAGTCCTGGTTTTCTAACTCCTGAATTAACTGCAATGGTTTATAAACCGTACAGTAATGAGCGAAAAGGAACTAAAAACTATGGTCTTGGAATTAGAATGGTTAATTGGGAAACGGGACAAAATTTTTATTTTCACAACGGATGGTGGCACGGAAATACATCCTCTTACATTACCTTACAAAAAGAAGGAGTTACCATTATAGCACTATCAAACAAATTCACAAGAAAAACATATGATGTTCGAAAATTAGCCCCGTTATTTGGCGATTATCCTTTTAAATTAAAAGACGAATAAAACAGGAATGATTTTTGCAAACTAGTTGAGATATTTATACCAGAAATTAGAGTTTAAAATTGTATATTTGCCAACTCAAAATTCAAGTTATAGATTTTGAAAAAAAAAGGGGTCGACTGGTTTTGACAGCAAGTCGAATTGATCAGTAAGCACGTCGAGCATTGAGACCTTGCTCGTAAATATAAGATCTTATCATTTTACACGGCGAAAATAACTACGCTTTAGCTGCATAATCCGAATTATAGTAAGATTAAGCCACGTTCCTATCAGATAGGAAAGCTGGATTCTCCTTGAAAGCCTTGGTTTGTGGCGGTCAATTTAGGGGAACCGTAAAAATAAACCTAGATTTCCATGAGCTTCGGGTGGATTTCGAAATTAAGAAGATAAGTAGCGTGTGGCTGTTTCTGGCCTAGCACACTATCGAAAACTCAATCAGGAAATAAACGTGTAGAAAGCTTTTTAGTTGCTTGTTTGGACCCGAGTTCGATTCTCGGCGACTCCACAAAAAAAACTCTTAATCAACCGATTAAGAGTTTTTTTTTTGTGAACATCATATTTTTATTCTATTTTAAAATCTTAAAGTTCAATCAATACTATGTTTATTGCTCACTACTATTATGATTATATCGTATTTTTATTTTACTATTGATATCGTGTTTTTATGTTTTGTATGTGGGATCAATTTTTTAACTGTACAGCGTTAAAATAAAAATTTTTAGTAATTAGTTTCTATTTACATCCATATTGAAAGTTATTTTTACTATCAAAACACTTTAATTGTACGAATAGGAAAATCTTGAGTGATAATCTAAATAAAGAAGCCTTTTGAATTTAATTTAAAAGACATAATTTCTTTAGGAATAGAATTGATTTCTGAAAGTATATTTTAAAACTTCAACTTTTTTGCTAAGAAGTCAATTCAAAATATGCAACAATGCTTATTTGTTGCTTTTATCTATAATAATTTTGATTATTTCCTCTTTAGATAATGCTCCAGATTGTCTCCATAATTGTTTTCCTTGCTGATATAATATCATCGTGGGTACACCGCGAACTTGATATTTTGAAGCTAATTGTTGGTTTTTATCTACATCAATTTTTATGATTGAGATTCTATCTCCAAGGCTATCTTTTACTTCTTTTAAAACAGGTGTAAGCATTTTGCAAGGTCCGCACCAAGTAGCAAAAAAATCTATTAAAACTGGTTTTTCTGAATTTATAATTTTTTCAAAATTACTCATCTCTTACTGTATTTGTTATTAGGGATTGCGCAACCGTTTGGTCCACATCCTAAGTTAAAAATTACTTGAATTAAAAAAAACAAACCAATTCCAACAAAAATCCAATCTTTCATGAGGTAGGCTTGACTAAATAAAAATAAAACTATTGCTAGTCTTACAAATCTCATAAGATGCCAATTTGTAAATAATAAATTTTTCATTTTTTAAAATTTTAAATTTAAATAATTATTGTTTACTTTTCAATTCTATATTTTTCATCATAAGATATTAATTCCCTTAACGTATCAATAGTAACCTCATTTCGGCTACAAATTAGCACTGATGTAAAATTGCTATTCATACTTACATTAACAATTTTGCTTATTGTTAAAAATTTTTCTGTAATAGTGTTTGCGCAATCACTGCAAGTAATACCGCTCATAGTATACAAGTTGACATTTACTTGATTATTTTTTTTAAACTCAATGAATAATTCAGAATTTGATCTAGGAGCAACTGAATCTAAACAAATATCCATTTGTAAAAAATCAAAAGAAGCTTTAAAAAGCATTTCATATTCAGTTTTATCACCTCCAAAAGGTGGATTTATTTCAAATCTTCTATTGAATAATAAACCCGCCAAAATTCCTTTATCGGCTAAAAGTTGATGCATTTTCCAAACATATTTTTGACGCATAGTTGGAGGCAGAGCGCAAAAAAATGTTTGTTCAATAATCAAATCATATTTTCCTTGATGTTCAAAAAAATCTCCTAGTAGTATAGTAATATTTGAGTTATTACTGAATTTCTTTATCAACTCAGCAACAAGTGTAGGAGCTACATCTATAACCGTAATGTTGGTAAATCCTTTCTTTAAAAGATATTCTGCTTCGTATGTATTTCCACATCCCGGTATTAAAATAGCGGATTCTTTATTCTCTAAAGTATCTATATATTTCTTTATAGGAGGGGAAATATCTCCTAAATCCCATCCAATACTTTTAGATTGATACTGTGCTTCCCAATAGGAAGCATCTAAAGGTTTTTCACAAGAAACAACACAACATTTTATATCTTCCATTTTATATTTTTGGGTGTTAAAATTCCAAATGGGTCTTACAATGCATAAAAAAAGATCAATCTAATAGAATAAAAAGATGTACTAACACACCTAAGTATAATAAAATTAATCAATTATTAATATTTGTACAGTATCGCTATTAATACTAATAGCGATACTTTTAATTTTTTCTATTTAATCACTATTTTTTATTAGAAAGCTCTTTAGTGATCATTGTTATTTCAAGATTTTACTCTGACAAATGAAATCTGTTTTGGGTAAACTTGTTTTTGCAATAGCATTAAATCCACCTTCAATTTCTGTAAAATTTCTGAAACCACGAGCCTCTAGAATTGATGCAGCAATCATACTACGGTATCCTCCGGCACAATGCAAATAAAAATGTTCGTTTGTATCGACATCTTTAATCCAATCATTAATAAGTGCTAAAGGTTTGTTGTAGGCATCTTCAACATGTTCCGCACTATATTCAGTTTCTTTACGAATGTCAATTACTTTGCTTTGACCAATTTTTACTTCTGTAGCAAATTGTTCAGCTGTAATCCTTTTTACGACATCAATTTCTTTTCCGGCTTTTTGCCACGAATCATAACCACCTGCTAAATGACCAATTAAGTTATCAAAACCTACTCTGCTCAATCTTGTAACGGTTTCTTCTTCTTTTCCAACTTCACAAATAATAAGTATTGGTTGTTGTACATCAGCAATTAAAGCACCAACCCAAGGAGCAAAGTCTCCATCGATACCAATATTTATAGACTGTGGTATAAACCCTTTGGCAAACTCACCGTTTTTTCGAGTATCTAACAATAAAGCTCCAGTTTCTTCTGCAGCTGTTTCAAATTCAATAACAGATAAAGCACGCATTCCTAGATCTAAAACATGCTCGAAACTATCATAACCTTTTTTATTCATGGCTACGTTCATTCCAAAATAAGCAGGAGGAGGTAATAAACCATCTGTAACTTCCTGTATAAATTCGGTTTCAGTCATATCAGCTCTTAATGCATAATTTTTTATTTTTTGTTCTCCAATTGTAGAAACAGTTTCTTTACTCATGTTTTTACCACATGCACTTCCTGCACCATGAGCAGGATAAACGATAACATCATCAGCTAAAGTCATGATTTTGTTTCTAAGCGATTGGAATAATATTCCGGCTAATTGCTCCTGAGTCATCGAAGCCGCTTTTTGTGCTAAATCTGGTCTTCCTACATCACCAATAAACAAAGTATCTCCAGAGAAAATAGCATGATCTTTTCCGTTCTCATCAATTAAAAGATAAGTGCTACTTTCCATTGTGTGTCCTGGAGTGTGTAGGACTTTTATTTTTATATTTCCAATTTCAAATTCCTGACCATCTTTAGCAGATATGCATTCAAATTCACATTTTGCGTTTGGACCATAAACAATTGGAGCACCTGTTTCTTTACTCAAATCAACGTGTCCCGATACAAAATCAGCATGAAAGTGGGTTTCAAAAATATATTTCAACTTCACACCGTCTCTTTCTAGACGGTCTAAATAAGGTTTCGTTTCACGCAATGGATCAATAATTAATGCTTCTCCATTTGAAGTTATATAGTAAGCGCCTTGTGCCAGACATCCTGTATAGATTTGCTCTATTTGCATGATTGTTTTTTTTTAATTTTATAATACAAATTTACTGCTGTTTTTTTATATAAACAGTGATAATTGTTACATTCACTTTTTTATTTTAAGAAAAACTCCTTTATGATAATGTAAACTCCCATTACTAATACAAACCAACCAAAGGCCGGTTTTAATTTTGCTCCATCAATTTTTTTAGATAAATAGGTTCCGATAAACATTCCTACAAGCGCTATCGATGTAATAGTAAAAAGAAGTTTGTAATTGATATCGATTCCATTTAAAACATCTCCGCCAAAACCAATTAATGAATTGATAAAGATAATTAGCAAGGAAGTTCCAATCGCTTGTTTAATAGGTAAATTTGCAAAGAATAATAATGCTGGAATTATTAAAAAACCACCACCTGCACCTAAGAAACCAGTAATAAAACCGACAAAAAGACCGATAATTGCTATCCTGATATGATCATCTCTTTTTTCTGTTTTCTCAGGTGTCGAAGTTCTTATCATTGATAAAGATGCCGCAATCATAAGAAAAGCAAATACGGTCATTATCACCAAGTTTTTTGATATTTCAAAGGAATTAATGGTAAGGATAATGGCAGGGATTTTGGGTAAAATTACGTCTCTTACAAACAGCAAAGAGAGCACAGAAGGTACTGCAAAAACTAGTGCGGCTTTAATTTTTAAATTCCCTAGTCGATATTGACTATAACTCCCAAACATAGCTGTTATTCCAACGATAAATAACGAATAACTTGTGGCTTGTTCTGGATGAATCTTAAAAAGATAGACTAAGATAGGTACAGCTAAAATAGAACCTCCACCACCAATTAAGCCTAATGAAATCCCAATAATTACAGAAAGAAAATAACCTAAATATTCCATTATTAATTTTTTGAAGTATAGCTTCTTATGATTTATTTAAAGTAAGATTTTAATTTAATTTTAAAATCTCAATGTTATTGCGATATAAGGTAATTAAGCCACGCTGTTCCATTTTTTTGAGTAATCGAGAAATTACTTCTCTAGAAGTATTTAATTCGGATGCAATTTCTTGATGTGATAGTTTTAATTCTTTGCACCCACAAACTTCTGCATGACGTTTTAAGTAAAACTCTAATCGCTCATCCATGGCTCTAAAAGCAATATTGTCAACTACTTCTAATACTTCTTCAAAACGACTGCGATAAGTATCTATTACAAATTCATACCAGCTTCTATGTTGCATCATCCATTTGTCCATTAAGGGTAATGGCACCATGATGAGTTCAACATCTTCAACCACTTTGGCCATGATTTGGCTCTTTTCATTTTTCGTGGCACAGATCATAGAAATGGCACAGGCTTGACCAGGTTGCAAATGATACATAAAAAATTCACTTCCGCTTTCATCCTCTCGGTACACTTTAATTTTACCACTTATTACTAATACTGTGTTTTTTATATATTGTCCAGTTCGTATAATAATTGTATCGGTTGGAAAGGATTGTATTACTGCACTATCTTCAATTTCTTGAATCAATTCAGTCGAAAAAGAAGGAAATATTTTTTTTGTAGGAACAAGCATTTTAATCTTTTTTCTGTAGTTTGTTTTGTAAAAGTAGTTTAAATAAGTTAGATAAGAATGCTAATTTTAAGACAAATAAGAGATTTTACAGGTCTTTAAAAAAAAATAGGCTTTCAAATTTCCTATAGGTTTTATAGGTTATTTTCATAAAAATTACTCACTAATTTGTACTTTATTGATAGTTACTGTTTTTCGAAAACGATTTCTTAAAAATATCTTTCAATTAACATTTAGCCATTCCTTTTTTGTTAAAATCTTTGTATTTTTACAAAAAAAGAGACTTATGAATTTATCACAAGAAAATTGGGTTTCACAATTTGAAGCTGACGAAAATGCAATTATACTCGATGTAAGAACGAAAGACGAGTGTGATGATGGAATTATACCTAACGCAATAAATATTGACATTCATACGGGTCAAGATTTCATAAATGCTATAGAGAAATTAGATAAAAATAAGAACTATTATGTTTATTGCCGTTCCGGTATGCGTAGTGCCAAGGCTTGTGAAATTATGAATCAGCTGGGTTTCGAAAATGCTTATAATCTAACTGGAGGCATTATAGAATGGGAAGGTGAAGTAGTACAACCCTAAAAGCGAAAGAGGCAGTAGCCTCTTTTTTTATTTAAATTATTAACAATATAACCTTTAGACATGACTTTAATACCAGAAGAATATCAAATTAAAACACTATTAAATCAAGATACCTATTTAGTTGATGGTGAGTTAAAAAATTGGGAAGGTCAAACTACTCCTGTTTTTTCGACTATATCATCAACTGATGATTATGCTCCAACCATATTAGGATCCATACCTAATATGGGTGAAAAAGAAGGTCTTGAAGCAGTTGCTGCAGCTAGTGCAGCTTACAATAACGGTCAGGGTTTATGGCCTACTATGAAAGTAGCAGACCGTATTAAATGCATGTCTAACTTTGTTGCGCAAATGAAAATTACTCGCAATGAAGTGGTCAAGTATCTAATGTGGGAAATTGGGAAGTCATTAGGTGATTCACAAAAAGAATTTGACCGTACGGTAGAATATATTTATGATACTATCGAAGATTATAAATTATTAGACAGTAACAGTTCTCGTTTCACTAAGAGTCAAGGTGTAAATGCATTGGTACGTCGTGGTCCTCTTGGTGTTGTATTGTGTTTAGGCCCTTATAATTATCCATTGAACGAAACCTTTTCATTGCTTATTCCGGCTTTGATCATGGGAAATACAGTCATATTCAAACCTGCTAAACATGGTGTTTTATTAATTTCTCCTTTATTAGAAGCTTTTAGAAGTAGTTTTCCTAAAGGAACAATCAATATTGTTTATGGGCGCGGCCGCGAAGTTGCTTCTCCGATTATGAAATCAGGGAAAGTTGATATATTGGCTTTAATAGGAAACAGTAAATCAGCTATTGCTTTACAAGATCAACATCCAAATAAAAACAGGTTGCGTTTGATCTTAGGTTTAGAAGCAAAAAATCCTGCTATTATTTTACCCGACGCCGATTTAGATTTAGCTATTCAGGAATGTATAACAGGAAGTTTGTCATTCAATGGTCAGCGTTGTACAGCATTGAAAATTTTATATGTTCATGAAACAATAGCTGATGAATTCAACAAGCGTTTTGCTGCAAAAGTAGATGCATTAGTTTTTGGAAATCCCTGGGATTCATCAGTAATATTAACCCCATTACCTGAGAAAGACAAGCCCACTTATCTTCAAGGATTAATTGATGATGCGGTACATAAAGGAGCTAAAATAATCAATGATAATGGAGGAAAACATACTGATAACTATATTTTTCCAGCCGTTTTATTTCCTGTAAGTAAAGAAATGCGTGTGTATCATGAAGAACAATTTGGTCCAGTGGTTCCAATTATGACTTTCAAGGACATTCAGGAACCATTGAATGATATGGCGGAATCAAATTATGGCCAACAAGTGAGTTTGTTTGGAAAAGACATCAAAACTATTGCACCGCTAATAGATACATTAGTCAACTTAGTATGCAGAGTCAACTTAAATAGTTCTTGTCAAAGAGGCCCAGATGTTTATCCATTTACAGGTCGTAAAGACTCTGCTGTTGGTACTTTGAGCATTCATGATGCTTTGCGATCTTTTTCTATAAGAACTTTTGTAGCATCAAAAGACAATGATTATAATAACGGAATTTTACAAGCTTTACTAGATAGTAAGGATTCAAATTTTATTAATACTGATTATACCTTGTAAAATCATCAAAAAAATTAAAAACCGACTTTTATGAGTCGGTTTTTTTAATTTTTAGCTTATATTCTAAAATAATATGTAATTTAGATCATTAAATATTATTACTCTTCAATCCGTAGTTTTAAAATCGCAACGCAATCAAAAATAAAATTATAAATATAAAGGAGAATATTCATGAAAGACTGCGAAGAGAACCTATTCTCTCGCACCGTCATTTAAAATTTATTCCGAATGTAATGCTCAATTTAATTAGTTGTTTTGTGGCATTTTTAGTGATAGGAATTTTAATATATCTTTTATTACGTTATTTGATATTGACCTATTATCATCTAAACTGATCCATTTCTTACTAAATAATCTTTTTCAAAATCACTATTTATTCTAGAAGATAATTATCTAATTTTTTTCGGAAAGAATGACTGTTCCAATCAGCTGCACCTATTTTTGCCACCACTACATTTCCTTGCTTATCAATAAGATAGGTAGCCGGTATTGTTTGTGACTGCATTTCTAATGGAGGATTTGAAGCAGATTGATATATAGGCAAACTTAATTCTTCCTTGATCAAAAACTGATTTGCCTTTTGAAAGGAATCAGTGGTGACAAACAGAAAAACGACTTTATTTTCATAATCATCATATAATTTTTGCATACTAGGCATTTCAGCGATACATGGAGGACACCAAGTAGCCCAAAAATTGATGAAAATAACTTTTCCTTTATATTGTTGTAATGAAATAATTTCTCCTTTAGCATCAACTAGTTTCCATTGGTATGATGAGAGTTCTTTTTGATCTTGAACCGCAATAGTTTTGGGCGAAAAAAAAATAAGTCTATTGAGTTGAATTTTCACAAAAGTGCCTAAAGGTGTGAATAGAAATAAAACGATAAATAAGATAAAGGCAACGTTTTGCAGTGTTTTTTTTGAAGGTGTTTTCAATTTTATTTGTTTTTTTTTTGTTTATATGAATTAATTCGTTTCATAGTTTTGAAATAATAGGGATCAAAACAGTTGCCAATATTGATAATTCTAAAAAATAGGATACTATAAACTAAATATTTATCGCATTTTACCCTTTTGCATTTTTAAATAAATTTTTTATTAAATTTTTTAGAAATATTAATAATTTAAAAAAACAGAATCAACTCTAATTATTTTATAAATATAGAATGTAAATTTTACACTAAATGTGACTTTGGTTACAATCTTTATTTAAAATTTGAGTAGTCTATAATTACAATAAAAAAAGCAGTACAAACTAGATTTTGTACTGCTTTTTGATTTGATTGAATGAATTGAAACCAAAAAAAAATATATTGCTTAACTGTTTTAAATTACATCCATTTGGATAAAAAATCTATTAATTCTTCTCTAAGTTCTTTGAATAGTTTTTCAAAAATGGCAATACTTTCTCTATGTTTTTTATGATCTTGTAGTTTTTCATCTTCAAGATTAACATGTTTTTTGCTAAGAGCAATGTTGAGAAAAGCTTCATGACTATTGATATCATGTTTTATAATATCAATTTCTTCTCTTTGTATTATAATTTCATTGTAAAAATGATCAACTAAAGAACGTACTTCTACTGATGTGTTTTTTTCGGCTATTTCAGTAATTCTTTTTTCCATTATAACAAGCTCATCTTTATAAAAAAGAAGCTTATTTAACCATGTTTTATGTTCTTCATGAAGGTGGTCTATTGTTTTTTTATTTTCCATAGTGCTATTTTTTTATAAAAGTTGATTGCCTAATGATAGCGTCTTTTTATATCGTAAAGAATTTATAAAAAGGAATCATTGAATAACAAAAATATTTGCACTACCAATTTAAGAATATTTTGAATAGTATTAAAATTATAATCGCCTTATTTTGAGTAAATTATAAATAAAAAAAACTTCTTTCAAAAAATGCGAGAACTTTAAAGGTTTACTTTTGAAATACTTTTATTAAAAAAATGAGGATAAAAAATTAAGATTAGTTTGATTTTTTGTAGCTCCATACTGCCAATGCATTCATCACAAAGGCATAGCTACTGATGATTATGAATTGTGGTAGAATATCCAAAAAACCGGAACCTTTTAGCATTACCATACGCATTACTTCAACAAAATAACGTATTGGATTTATTAGTGTACTATTTTGTGCCCATTTGGGCATACTTTCTATAGGTGTAAATAAACCACTCATTAAGATAAAAATTACCATGATAAACCAAGCGATAAACATAGCTTGTTGTTGCGTATCAGAATGATTAGAAATAAACAGTCCGATTCCTAAAATTAAAAGTAAGTATACAGAAGTAAATAGATAAATTAAAGCCATATTACCTAACATAGGTACATCAAAAATTACTTTCGAAATTATTAAACCCACCGTTAAAATAACCAATCCTAAAACCCAAAACGGGAAGAGTTTTCCAATAATAAATTGGTATTTCTTAATTGGTGTAACATTTATTTGCTCTAATGTTCCCAATTCTTTTTCTTTAACGATATTCATAGATGATAAAAAGAGTGTTAGCATTGTTACCAATAATACTAAGATACCAGGTACCATAAAAATTTTGTAATTAAGATTTTTGTTATACCAAAAGGATGGGATTACCAAAATGTTTTGAGCAATCTCTTTATTTTCAGTAAAGTATTTTGATTGGGCTAAGATATTTTTATTGTAGGTATTTAAAATCTGATTTATATATACATTTTCAATACCTGCCGTAGCTGCATCGATAGCATTTATAGTGACTGCAATACTTATTTTATCCTCTTTTTGTAGGTCTCGATCAAAATGATTTGGTATATTTATTATTACATCTGTATTTCCTTTTTGCATTTCTTCAAGAGCTAGTTTTTCTGAGAAAAAGGAAGATCTAGCATTGAAATAGTTGGAAGATTTAAAGGATTGCTCTAATTCTCTAGAAGCTTTACTTTGATCATTATCAACAAAAATTATATCAATATTTTTAACGTCAAATGTAGCTGCATTGGATAAAATTAATAATTGTATAATGGGCAAAATAAATATAAGTTTAAGCATGTTCTTATCCCTAAAAATCTGCTTAAATTCCTTTTGTATGATGAATCCTATTGTTTTCATTTATATGATTTATTTTTCAATTTTACTCTAGTCTAATTTTATATTTTTTTATACTTAGAGTTATAAAAAAGACAGTCATTCCAATTAATATTAGGGTTTCTTTCCAGATATATTGAATGCTTACTCCTTTAAGCATAATCGCTTTTATTATTATTATAAACCATTTGGCAGGAATGATATTGCTAATAAGTTGCATAGGAATTGGCATGCTTTTTATAGGAAATATAAATCCAGATAGTAGAATAACGGGCAACATCAATCCCATCAAGGAAAGCATCATGGCTGTTTGTTGTGAATCAGAAATAGTCGAAATTAAAATTCCTAATGACAATGCTGAGATGATAAAAAGAATACTTTCAAATAACAGTAAAAAAAGACTGCCGTTTATTGGCATTCCGAAAACAAAAAAACCTAAGAACAAAATTATAATGGCATTAATGATAGAGAGAAATATATAAGGAAAAACTTTTCCAATAATTACTTGAAAAGGTTTTATGGGCGAAACTAAGAGAATTTCCATAGTACCTAATTCTTTTTCGCGAGTAATAGAAATTGAAGTCATCATTGCAGAAACCAGCATCAAAATTATGGTCATAACACCTGGAACAAAATTAAAAACACTTTTGAGTTCAGGATTATAAAACATTCTTGACTGTACTTGTACTTTTATTTGGTTATTGGATTGTTTTTTTTGTAATTGATAATTTTGAATCAAAGCTGTTGTGTAATTGGCGATGGTGCTGGCTACATTGGGTTCAGTAGCATCGGTAACGGTTTGTAAAGTAGATACTTTCTTGGTTACTAAATTTTTACTAAAGTTCGGTTCAAAGATAAGTACAGCTTTAATTTTCCCTTTTTTAAACTCACCTTCTATATCTTTTTCATTATGAATTTGATTCTCTATTTTAAAATAGGGAGAGGATTTTATTTTATTAATAATTTTTTGTGTCTCTACATCATTTGAATGGTCTAATATGGCTATATCAACATTATTTATTTCATTTGTAATAGCAAAACCAAAGAGTAATATTTGAGCAATCGGCATACCGAAAAGGATAAACAAAGAACGTTTGTCACGAAAAATGTGATAAAATTCTTTTCTTATAAAACCAATAAATCTTTTCATATTATATTTTTAAACAGGAATGCTAAAAGTCTTTCTTTAGCCATGAATGCAATCACTTTCATAAATTCAGATTCTCGAATTGTATTTTTTAATAACGGTAAATTCAGTGATTTTAGGTCTTTTTATTTATTCAATTTTTTTATGCTAGAGCCTTATTCCACATTTCTTGCTAATTTTAAAAATACCTCATTCATAGAATCAACTTTAAAATGCTTTTTTAGGTTTTTTGGAGTATCTAATGCTTCAATTTTACCATCAACCATTATCGAAACTCGATCACAATATTCTGCTTCATCCATATAATGAGTTGTAACAAAAATCGTAGTTCCTTTATAAGCTTGGCTGTATATCATTTCCCAAAATTGCCGTCTAGTTATAGGATCTACCCCTCCTGTTGGCTCATCGAGAAAGACGATTTTTGGTTCGTGTAATAAAGCTACAGAAAAAGATAGTTTCTGTTTCCAGCCCAAAGGCAAGGAACCTACTAAACTGTTTATGATGGTTTCCAGTTGTAATTCTTTAACAAGCGATTCGGTTTTTGATTTTATTTCAGTTCTTGATAAACCATAAATTCCCCCAAAAAACTGAATGTTTTCCTTAATGGTTAAATCGTCGTAAAGAGAGAATTTTTGACTCATATATCCGATATTTTTCTTCACCATTTCTGCTTTTTCTTTTACATCAAAACCTGCAACAGTTGCTTTACCCGATGTAGGATTAGAAATTCCGATTAACATTTTGATCGCCGTAGTTTTTCCAGCTCCGTTGGCTCCCAAAAAACCAAATATTTCACCTTTATAAACATCAAAAGAAATGTTTTTAACAGCAGTGAAATCTCCAAATTTTTTTGTCAAATTTTGTACAGCAATTATTTTCTCTTTTTCCATTTTTTGGTTTAACCATTAAATTATAAATCCATAAAAACATCTTCAATAGTAACAATAGCTGTTTTTATTTCTATCTCAGTATGATTTTTATCCTTTAAATATTGAAGTAATTCCTCTAAATTAAACCTCTCTTGCTTGTCGATATAATGAATGTATTCTCCAAAAGTATACACACTATATTGGCTCGGATAATTTTTTAAATCATGAATTAGTGCATGCCTGTTTTTTGTGGAAACATCATAAATTACTTTGTCATAATTTTTAGTGATGTTTTCTGGAGAATCAATTTTTAAAAGCAAACCATTCTGAATCAATGCAATTCGATCACATAAAGAAGCTTCATCCATATAAGGTGTTGAAACTAAAATAGTAATTCCTTTTTGTTGCAATCTTTTTAGCATTTCCCAAAATTCCTTTCTAGAAATGGGATCAACACCGGTAGTAGGTTCATCTAAAAAAAGGACTTTAGGCGCATGAATTAAAGCACAACACAAGGCTAATTTTTGTTTCATTCCGCCCGATAAAGCACCCGCTCTTCGTTTTTTAAACGGTTCTATTTGAATATAAATTTCTTTTATGAGATCGTAATTTTCTTCGATAGAAGTTCCAAATAGGGTTGCAAAAAAGGTAAGGTTTTCTTCGACAGTTAAATCTTGATACAATGAGAATTTACCGGGCATATAGCCCACGGAACTCCGTATAGTTTTATAGTCTTTTATCACATCAAACCCCAATACAGAAGCATTTCCCTCATTTGCTTTTAATAGTGTAGTTAGAATTCGGAAGAGCGTTGTTTTTCCTGCACCATCTGGACCAATTAATCCAAATATTTCCCCTTTCTTAACTTCAAAAGAAACGTTTTCTACTGCTTTTTTAGTTTTGTAGGACTTTGATATGTTTTGGACTATGATGCTCATTATTTTACCAATAGAAACTTGCTGTTTTCATAAGCGTCAACCCAATGTTTTATATTGGGCTCTATTTTTACATAATCACCTGGTTTTAAACTAATTTTTCTACCACTTTCATCTCCATAACTGCCACTTCCGGTAACACAAATTAGCAGAGCAGGGACTTTTGTAATGTGTTCCGATAGTTGTTTGTCTTTATTAATTTGTAAAGACATCACTTTATTCTCAGAGGGAGTAAATAAAAGTGCTGTTTGAACATCTTTTTGTTCGGTATGTAAATCTTTTAAATTCATCGTTTTTAATGGTTCTACGGGAAACGATTTACAACTGACTAAAACAAAAAGTATGAGTATTATAATTGAATTTTTCATTTTTTTTTATTTAAATATTTAGGCTTTATTTTATCCACATTTCTGCTGGCATTCCAATTTTTAAACTGCCGTCATTTTTTACTTTCACTTTTACAGCATAAACTAGATTCACTCTTTCTTCTTTAGTTTGTATAATTTTTGGAGTAAATTCTGCTTGTGAAGCAATCCAGGAAATAGTTCCTTTATAAGATTTCATTTCGTTCAAACCATCAATTTTTAAGGAAACTTCTTGTCCTATTTTGATTTGAGGTAATTGTTTTTCGCTTACAAAAACACGTAAAGTCATTTCCAAAATATTCGCAATTTTATATAAAGGTTTTCCAAAAGCAGTTATTTCTCCAGCTTCTGCATACTTTGTTAAAACGGTTCCCTGTATTGGATTTATAATTTTGCATTTTTGAAGTTGATCATCTATTTTTTGTATTTGTACATCAATAGATTTTAAATCGCTAATGATAGGAGCATTTTGTGTACCAACACTTTTTATTTGCTCTTCAATTACCTTTACTTTTCCATCAATTTCATCTACTTGGCGCTTTGTTGCTGCATTTTCAGAAAACATATTATGTATTCTATTTTTCTCTATTTCTGTGGTTTTCAATTGTGCTATTAAAACATTTTTTTGAGAAAGCACATTCATTGATTTTGAGGAAACTGTAGTTTTAGAAGCAATCAATTGTTGTTTTGATAAATACAATTGTAAGGTATCAACTAAACCAACTTGTTTTTGAAATTCTATTAAATCTCCTTCTTCAAGATTTAAAAATTCAATTTTTCCATTTGCTTCTGAGGAAACAGTAATTTCTGTGGCTTCAAAATTCCCATAACCATCTGCTTTTTCGTTATTTGTATTACAGGAAATTACTCCGGTAATAATTAAAATTAAAACGATTATTTTCTTCATTTTACTTTCTGTTTTTAGAGAATTTTTTATTTCCCATTGGTTATTTCGTAGCTTGATTTGGCTGCAGCCAATTGTACTTCGTGAGTTTTTAAACTATTTTTTGCTTCGTACAAATTGCTGAATTCAGTGAGATATTCTGATGTGGTAATTACACCATTTTTCATTTGAGCATTGGCAGACGTAACAATTTTTTCTCGAACATGAATTATATTGCTATCCAGTTCTAATAATTGTTTTGTTTTTCCTATTTCACTTTCTATCTCCCTCAATTGCATTTTATTATTCAATTCAAATGTTTCCTTTTCAGTTTCAATTATTTCTTTAGCGATGTCTAAAGTTTTTAAATCTATTTTATTTTTCCCCCAATCCAAAATAGTCCAATTTGCTTTTAAACCAGCAATATAAAAAGGTTGAAAAGAATTATCTAGCATATTAAGTCCTGGATTTCCATAACCTGCTTGCGCGAAAGCATTTATCTTAGGCAAGACTGATGTAGCTAAGGTTTTTTTGGACAATTCTAATTGTTGTTTTTGTAAATTATAAAAAACGATTTCGGGTCTATTATTTCTATTGTTTTCTAAATTAGAATTAGGAGTCAGAAGTATTGTTTGTGTATCTATTTTGGTGAAAGTTAGATCAGAAAGATTTTGTGTAATTTTTATTTTTTCAAAATCAATCTCTGTCAATTGTTGTTTTATTTTTAATAGTTCCGCTTCTAATATTAATTCTGAAGCAGGAAGTATAGCACCATATTTGACACCCGATTTAACTTCTTGAACTTTAGATTGCAGCAGTTCCTTTTTAGATTTTAATAATTCACTTTTTTCTTGAAGTAATAAAATAGAGAAGTAATATTGATGGATGCGAGTTTTTAACTGATATAAACTCACTTCAATTTGTTGCTGTTGTGTTTTAGTTTGAGCTTGTTTTAACTCACTATTAGCTTCAATCATTCCGCCGTTATAAAGTAGCTGATTTATATCTAATGTCGCTCGATATTGATCTTTGTTTATAGGAGTTACACCGGGCATTTTACTGGGAAATCCTATAACATCAGATTGGTACGTTGCTTGCGCATTGAGATCCATTTTGGGTAATTTTCCTTTAGTAATTGCATCAATTTCATAATTTGATTTTTGTTGCAATAATTCCTTTTGTTTTGCTAAAGGATAATTTTTTGTTGCTAAAGCATAACAATCCTCTAATGTCAATGTTTCTTGGGCATTTGAAATTATTGAAATCACGAATAGCAATATTAGTAGTATCCTTTTTTTCATGATTTATATTTTTATTGCATTAATAATAAAATTAGCAACATCAATTTTGCGATTTTGAATGATCTCATTGTATTTTTTTTTATCTACATTAATCAAAGCGGTTAGTAACGGTTCAGCAATAAATGGAAATACATTCAGTGACATGATATTAATAAATAATTGTTCCGCTTGAATTTGTATTATTATTTTTTTTTCGATTGCGTCGCTAACTTGTAATTTAAAAGTAGTTATAGAAGGAAAATTTTCTTGTAATCTTAATTTTTGAATGAATTCTGGATTTTTATTTAATTCTTGTATAACAAAATTGGGTAAGTAAGGATGTTTAATTACAAATGAGATATAGCTGTCTGTAAATTTTCTTATTTTATCAAATAAATCACTATCATCATTCAATACTTTATTTAATTGAGGAGCTAATAATGCAAAGGCACTCTTGAATACAGCTTCAAAAAGCAATTGTTTGCTTCTGTAATAATAGTGCAATAAGGCTTTATTAATTTTTGCCTTATCTGCAATTTCTTGCATTCTTGCACCATCCATTCCTTTTTGCTGAAAAATCTCTTTGGCAGCATTTAATATTTCTATTTCCGTATTATCTGATTTCTCCTTAGCCATTATTCTTAATTATATGGTTTAACCATTCGGTTAACAAATATATAAAAAAATTGACTTAAAATGGAACTAAGTTTTTTTATTAATTACTTATTGTTATCAGTTAACAATTCTGTAAAAAAAATTATTGCTTTGTTTTAAATTTTTGCAGTGTATTAATAGCTTCCAGAAATTCTATAGATTTATAAAGAATAGTAAATCCTATTTTTTAGAATGAATACTTATTATATTTACTTACTGTTTTTTAAAGCAAATAGTAAATCCGCTAAATTTACAACACCATAAGTAGACGAATAATCGGAAACTGCATAAGGTAAAATAAGACTATTGTTATGTATTATTGATCCACAAGAATAAACCACATTGGGCACATATCCTTCGCGTTCATCCTCTAATGGTGATAGTAAAGGTTCCTTAAGACGACCAATTTCTTTTGACGGATCCTCTAAATCAAACAAAGAAGCGCCAATACAATATCTTCTCATAGCGCCAACACCATGAGTAATGACCAACCATCCTTCGGTGGTCCAAAGTGGTGAACCACAATTTCCTATTTGTGTAAATTCCCAGGTATATTTAGGCTCTTGTATAATTACAGGATTGTTCCATTGAGTAGGTCTATCAGAAAACATTAAATAATTATTAACTCCGTCAATTCTAGAAAGCATCGCATATTTTCCTTTTATCTTTCTAGGAAACAAGGCTAAATTTTTATTTTGGGCTCCGGTCCCGTATAAAGGCATCACTCTAAAGGAATAAAAATCTTCAGTCGAAATTAGTTTTGGCAATATTACATGGCCATTATAAGCGGTATAAGTGGCCATAATACGTTCTGAATTATCATCATCTATGAATCGTACAAATCGAGCATCTTCAATTCCACGACTTTCGGATTCTGATATGGGAAAAATAACGCGTTCTGTAATATCAGAGTCATGTTTGAATTGTATATCGTAAAAAGAATCAGATAACCAAACTATCTCTTCGAGAGCAGTTTTTCTATTATGGCTTATTGTTGGATCGTTTAAAGCGTCATTGAGTAAGTTTTGTAATATAGCATACTCAAATTCCTGAGGTAATTCCTGCATAATCGAATGTGAATACTTATCACTAATATTCATTTCTCGCAGTTTCATTAAGAAACGTTGTTTGTTATACAATGTTTTATGTTCTATTTCTGCTTTATCAATATGATTACCAATTTTCATTACTCTTAGTTCATTATTTTTATCGAGAATTCCTCTTCTAAAAACAATAGATGAAATATGACCTTCTCCGGTAGCTCGAAACGATATAATTACTCTTTTTTCTCCTTCTTCAAGATCAGATTGATCCAAATCTTCAATAATTGATGGATTAAAGAAAGCAGCAGATTCTAACGAGTATTCCATTGTACAATAGGACCCAATAAGCATTTTTCTTTCCTGTGTTAAAGTACTATAATCAATTTGCATAGCTTCAATAATACTTCTTATCTTTTCACAGTGAGAAAAAAATACTTTAGAAATATTTCGGTGTCTTCTCGCAAACTCTCGCAAGGTATGTTCTAAAGTATCAATAACCTGTTTTTCTGTGAGTAACATAATACGAGCTACCATATTTTGTGTACGCTCATCACCATTCATAAAATACCTTGCAACAACTCGTTTCGCATCAGGAGCGAAAATTATATCTTTTCGTATTACTGGAATTCGCATAAAATTATTTTTAGTGTATAATTTACTTTATTAAAATAAACAAGCTTTGCTAAATTAAAACAGCTCGTTTTTTAAAAGGAAAGAAGAAGAACCTATTGGCTGAATTAAATAATTTATTCTAACTTATTAATCGCTTTTATTAAATCCGTTAAAAGAAATAATTATTATAAAGATGATTTTTTTGCAGTCCAGCTAAAGTTTTAAACAAAAAGGTCTTATTTCAAATTTACAAAAAAAAATATAGGATTTATACTTTCCATTCAATTTTACAAATTTTAAAATTTCACATATCTAAAATTTAAATAGTATAAAATACACTAATAATTATGTAACAATCATATTAGTAGTAATTTATAAATTTACAAAACAGATTTATTTGTTATCTTTAGTATTACTTTTTATACTAAACTAAAATTAGAAAAATAAGAATTTGTTGTTTTGACAAAGAATAGCTCATTAAAAATCAAAATAGATTTTAAGTATTGAATTTGAATTTGACAAAATCAAAATCTTTTATAAAGACATTAATAAACTCTTAATTAATTAATATTTCATAAGCTTAAATAGCAATTAAGCATTATGTACAACATTATTTTTAAAGTTACCTAATTCAAGATTTATATAAATATTACTAATATAAAAATTAAGAATTTAATTTTTTATAGTATTTTCAAAATGAAGCATTAATAAAATATAAAAACATAAAGATGAAAACTTTATCTACAAAATCAAAAATTGTTTTTCTTTCGACATATCCTCCAACTCATTGTGGTATTGCAACTTTTACCGAAGATACGATTCATGCCATTGATAAAATTTACGGCAAGAGTATTAGTTGTGAAATTTGCGAAATAACATTCAAAGGAGATGCAAATATAAACTCTGCTTATCATCTGCCTTCTCAAAATAAAGAAGCTTACAAAAAAGTGGCAACAGAAATTAATAATGATCCAGATGTAAAATTGGTTCATATTCAGCATGAATTCGGATTATTCGGAGGTCAATATGGAGATTATCTTTTAGATTTTCTAGATGAAATTAATAAACCAATTGCATTTACATTCCATAGTGTTATTCCAAACCCTAACGAAACTTTAAAGTCAATTGTCCAACTGCTAATCAGCTACTCCGAAGCTATTTTTGTGATGACAAACAAATCCAAACAGATCTTAATGGAAGATTATGGTTTAGCTGAAACTAGTATTGCTTTTGTACCACACGGAACGCATTTAGTAGATTATGAAACTACTCTTGAAGCTAAGAAAAAATTTGATTTTGAAGACAGAATTATTCTATCCACTTTTGGGCTTTTAGGAGAAGGAAAAAGTATAGAAACGGGACTAAAAGCGCTTCCTGAAATAGTTAAACAATTTCCAAATGTTCTTTATTTAATTTTAGGGAGAACACATCCTAATACAATTGAAAATAATATAGATAAATATCGAAATTCGCTAGAGCAGATTGTAAAAGAATTGCATTTAGAAAATAATGTTCGATTTGTAAATGAATATTTAGAAGTAAATCAACTTTTAGATTATCTCAAAGCTACTGATGTCTATTTATTCACCTCGAAAGATCCTAATCAAGCAGTTAGTGGCACATTTTCATATGCTATGAGTTGCTCTTGCCCTATTGTAGCAAGTAAAATTCCGCATACCATGGAGAGTTTAACCAGTGATGTCGGTATTTTAGTTGATATACAAAATGTAGAACAATTTGCAGCCGCTACTATCAAATTATTGGCAAATGAAAATTTAAGAAATCAAATGGCACTGAATGCTTATGCAAAAACTACCAAGACTTCTTGGGAAAATACAGCATTAAAACATATCGAAGTATACCAAAGGATTTCAAAAGGGTTAAACCAAATTAAAATATCCTATCCTAAAATTAAAATGGATCATTTGAAGAAAATGACAACAGATATTGGAATGATACAGTTTTGTAAAATTTCAGATCCAGATTTAGAGTCTGGATATACAGTAGATGATAATGCAAGGGCGTTAATTGCTATTTGCAAACACTATCAACTTACAGGAGAAAAAGACGATATAGCATATATGAAAATCTATATCAATTTCATACAAAAATGCCAAATATCAAATGGGAATTTCATTAATTATGTAGATAAAAATAATGCAATTGAGGCTAGAAATAGTGATGAAAATTTAGAAGACGCTAATGGTAGAGCTATTTGGGCTCTTGGTTATTTTCTTACTCTGGCACCATCAAAAGATCTTGAATTTCTAACTGAGAAAGCTACTGAATGCTTGAAAAAAGTAAAAGACAATTCAGAAAAATATAATTCTCCTAGAGCTATTGCTTTCGCCATTAAAGGGTTTTATTATTGGTGTAGTGTTTTTCCTTCGTTACCATTAAAAAATACAATAGAAATTTTAGCTCAAAAGATACAAGCGATGTATAGCTCTGTTAGTTCACCAGATTGGAATTGGTTTGAACATAAGTTAACCTATGCGAATAGTATTCTTCCTGAAGCACTATTATTGTCATATTTGATCACAGCAGAAGAAAAAACTAAAGAAATTGCAATAGAATCTATGAATTTTTTAATTGATAAAATGTTCGTAGATGGTCAATTCAAAATCATTAGTAATGATGGATGGCATGAGAAAGGAGTTGTTCCTAATAGCTATGGTGAACAACCCATAGAAGCTTGTTATATGATGCATGCATTGAATTTGTTTTATAAGACTATTGGCAATACAGAATACAAAGTATATATGAAGATAGCTTTTGATTGGTTTTTAGGAAAGAATCATTTAGGTCATATAATGTATAATCCTATTACTGGCGGATGTTATGATGGTTTAGAAGAGAATAATGTAAATTTAAATCAAGGAGCTGAATCAACCGTTTGCTATCTATCCGCACGATTATTAATAGAAAGTTATACTTCTAAAGGAAAAAATTCAGGATTATCAAATACCTTAAAAATGGATAAATATAAATATCCTTTGGATAAATTTCAAGAAAATTTGAATGTTAAAAATAGAGATATTAATAATAAAATAAAAAATAAGATACAATTTTAATAGTAGTGAGAAGTAATTAAACCAATAATTGAACTTTAGGTTTTTCTACCACTTTTGAAGTTAACGGCAAAATCTTACAAGTAAATTTTAATAAATTAAAAATAAAAAAAAACTTCAATTAGCAAAGCCAATTGAAGTTTTAGTACTCAGAGCGGGACTTGAACCCGCACGAACATTGCTGTTCACTGGATTTTAAGTCCAGCGTGTCTACCAATTTCACCATCCGAGCAATTAGTGGTACCTCCAGGGATCGAACCAGGGACACATGGATTTTCAGTCCATTGCTCTACCATCTGAGCTAAGGTACCTTAATTTATAAAATTATAATAAGGAAT